>JAHWJM010000115.1 GCA_019348435.1 Actinomycetota bacterium | reverse complement strand
AGGGATGTCCCATGCGGTGCATCCACGCGACCATGGGCGCCGTCATGGTGAAGGCCATCAGCAGCAGCATCGGCTCGGGGCTGAGCTCTGCCCAGCTGGTGCCGCGGCCTCGAGGGCCCATCCGGCCGGTACGCCGAGCACGGCCATGCCAACGAACATCACGACGACCATCTCGACGTAGTGGCGAAGAAATCGGCGGTTGACGGTTTTCATGAATTTCGTCCTTTCATCTTCGAGAGGTGGGCCCGCCGGCCGGCGGTCCGCCGTTTGGGGAGTCAGGCGGCCTGCGCGAACTCCGGCTCGGCGGTGGTTTCGGCGGGTTCGGACGCCGCGAGCGGTAGTCGCACCGTGACCACCGCGACGATCGCGGCGACCAGCGCCAGCATGACCAGCAGCACCGCGACCCCGCGGGATGCTCCCCGGCTTTGCAGCCACCCGACCCACGGGTCGAGCGCGATCGCCAGGAACGCGACGATGGCGATCGCGGCCGCGATCCCGATGGGCTTCGTATCGGCCCTGGCGCGATAGAAGGCGTCCCAGTTGAAGCCGATCTGATGCACGGCGACCGAGACGCCGATCGCCTGCATGAGCCCGATCCCCGGTCGCCAGCGCTCGCCGATCCCGAACTGCACGAGGTCCTCGGCGAAGAGGGCCAGGCCGAGGCCGAACGGCGCGCCCCACATGAGCGCGAGGCGATTGGACTTCACGAACGCCTCGTAGAGCAGGTCGGCGCGGTCCTTCACGGCGCAGATCGTCGGGTAGATCGTCTGCGTGATCGCCTGGTCGGCGCGGTCTGAGTACTGCGAGATCGTCGAGGCCAGCGCGATGATGCCGACGCCCGCCAGGCCGAGCTTGGCCTCCCCCACGATCAGGAGGCCCTGGCCGACGACGATCCCCGACATGCCGGCGAAGAACAGCGGCCACGAGAACGAGCCGTAGGCGCGCGCCGCCACGCGGTCGAACGTCCAGCGAAAGCGGTACGGCGAGGCGCGCAGCGACACGATCGCACCGACCCAGGCGCCGGCGACGACGCCGACGATGAGCGCCCAGTAGTTCCAGCCGGCGATCAGGAGCGCGACCGCGATGACGAAGCCGGCGATCGGGTCGGTGATCTGCAGCTTGCGCTGGCGCGCGAAGTCCATCTCGCGGTAGAAGATCCACAGCGGCGCCTGCAGCGCCTGGGCGGGCACGACGAGCAGCGCCACCAGGGCTGGCGCGATGATCGTGTCGTCGCCCATCACCAGAGCCATGGTCGGCACGAGCACCAGCCCGGCGCCCAGCACGATGCCCGCGATCGACAGCTCGAACGTCATCGCCTTGCGGAAGGCCAGCTCCTGGTCGGGCTCGTCCTGCTGGATGAACTTGTCGCCGATGCCGACCTGGCGCAGGAACATCAGCGTGTAGAGGACGACGAGGATCACGCCCCAGACGCCGTAGTCCGACGTCGTCAGGAACGCCGCCACGAGGAAGCCGCGGAGGAGGTTGAGCGTGTTGACGCCGACGAGGAAGGCGGTGTTGATGATCGTGCCGCGAGCGGCCCGGATGCGCAGCCCCGACCCGGCTTGCGGGCGTGCGCCGGGAACCGGCTCGCCGGGGGTCGCGGTCACGCTGGGGGCGGAGTCCGGCGCCTCGGGCGCGAGCTCCTCGCGGGGCAGCTCGCTCACCGGCCGTCTCCCCGGTGGCGCACCGGCGTGAGCAGCGGTGGCAGGCCGCCCGGCAAGCCGAGCCCGCCGAGCGTGCCGCGCACCTCGCGCGGGTCCTCGCGGCGCGCGAGGCACAGCGCCGCACCGGCGACGGCGTCGGCAAGCAGCAGCACGCTGAGTGCCGCGCGCGCCGGGCGCGGCCACCACCGCGCCGCGTAACGGCGCATGGACACGACCCACTCCGCGCGCATCCGCGCCGGATCGGCGTGCTGCGCGCGGGCGACGCTCGTGCCGTAGCCGTGAACGGCGGTCGCCGCCGGCACGATCTCCGCGCGGCGCCCGCGACGGCGCAGCCGCGCGCAGAGGTCGCCGTCGTTGAAGAACAGCACGAAGCGCTCGTCGAACGGCGCGGGCTCCAGATCGGCTCGCGCTGCCATGACACACGCCGCCGCCGGACAGAAGACCGTCACGGGCTCGCGCGGAGGGCCGCCGGCCCAGAGCTCGGCGTAGCGGCGCTGGGCGAGCGCGCGGCCGCCGCGGCGCGCGTCGAGGCGCCGGCCGATGCTCGTGAAGCCGAGCAGGGCGCCCTTCAGGCGCAGGTCGCGGCGGGCGAAGAGCTGCGGCGTGCCATCCGGATCGCGCAGCAGCGCCGCGGCGAGGCCGACGCCGGGTTGCGCCAGCAGGCGCTCGCGCAGCGCGCCCGCGCAGCCCCGATCCATCACGCAGTCTGGGTTGAGGATGAGGACGTGCTCGCCGCGGGCGGCGGCGAAGGCGGCGTTGACCGCGGCGGCGAAACCGGTGTTCGCGCCCATCTCGATCAGGCTGACGCGCTCGTCGGTCGATGCTCGCGCGCGCACGCGCGCGTCCGTCGCGTCGCGCGAGGCGTTGTCGGCCACGATGACCTCCACGTCAAGTCCCTCGCCGCCCTGCGCGAGCGCGCCGTCGAGGCACGCGTCGATCTCCTCCGCGTGGTCGTAGGTGACGATCAGGATCGACACGAGGGCGCGCGCACTCACAGCGTCACGATACGGAGCGGTTGCGGCGGCTGGCGCGCCGGGCTGGTTTGCCGCCGAGCAGCAGGCGAGCGCTCGTGGGCCGCCGCGCGATCGCGCGCCGAACCGCCGGATGATCACCGCGCCTGGGACCGGGCCGGGTTGTGCAGCCAGCAGGTGCATATGTCGCCCACCCCACCGGGGCGATAGATCCCGCCCGCCGGTTGAGTCACAGCCGCAGGGGGCTGCTCGAGGGACCCGAACCGCCGCTCGGGCGAGGCTGATCGATCCCCGCTCACGGTCGCGAGCAGGGGCGCGTCTCGAGCCCGACGCGAAGGTGTTCGCAGCGAACATCAACCCGCCGCCCGCGGCCAGGGTGCGACCGCACGGGCCAAGCCTGACGCGAACGTGGTCGCAGCGAACATCAAGCCGCCACGCTCTCGCTCGGTGGCCTCGACGGCATGGTGGGTTGGCCCCGGCCCGCGCGGCTCGGTTCGGCTGACGCTTCGCGGGGAGAATAGGCAGAGCCGGCCAGAGCCAAGGCGAATGCGAACGCGAAGCGCCGGCACGAGGGTCCGCCGGTCCGACCGTCGTCTAGCCTCCGCGCCCTCATGCCCACGGAGGACTTTCTCGCGGGAAGCGCGCTGTTCGCGCTCATGCTGGCCCTGGTGGGGACGGCGACGGCGCTCGTCGTGCGCCGCCGGCTCCGGCACCTCGACCGGCTCGAGCTCGCGCTGGCGAGCGTCGTCGTGGGCACGGCCGTCCTCATCGCGGTGCACCTCGTGCCGCTCATGCTCACGATCCTCACGCGCGGGACCGTCATCGCGGCGGCGCTGCTCGCCCTGGGGCTCGCCGCGCTCGTGAAGCCTGCCGAGCCCGATCGGGAGCTCTCCCCCGCCGAGCGGTCCGTCCCGCCCAGCAGCCAGGCGTCGTGGGCCGTCGCCGCGCTCGCCGCCGTGTTCGCCGCGGCGGCCGCGCTGGCCGACCTCGGCCGCTGGGCCGGCGACGAGCTCGTCGGCGTCGACCCGCTGACGTTCCACCTGCCGAACGTCGGCCGCTGGATCCAGAGCGAGTCGATGTGGCACATCGACCAGTTCGTGCCGCTGCTGGCGCACGGCAACTATCCCAACAACGGCGACCTCGTCCTGCTGAGCGCCGTGCTGCCGTGGCACAACGACTTCCTCGTGCGGCTGCCGATCACGTTCTTCCTCGTGACGATGGCCGTCGCGGTCTTCGCCGTCGCCCGCGAGCTGCGCGCGCCCCACGCCGCGGCGCTGCTCGCCGCGGCCACCGCCGTCTCGCTGCCGGTCGTCGGCATCGCGACGATCCCGCGGGCGCTGCCCGACTCGCTCATGTGGACGACGTTCGCCTGCGGGATCCTGTTTCTGCTGCGCCACGCCCGCACGGCGCGCCGCTCGGACCTCGTCCTGGCCGGCGTCGCGCTCGGCATCGCCGCCGGGACGAAGTGGTACGGCATCAGCTCCGTCGCCGTGGTCGGCGTCATCTGGATCGCCGCGCGCCTTCTCGCGCGGCAAGGCGGGGCCGCGATGGTGCTGCGCGACGGCGTCCTCGTCGGCGGCCTGTCGCTGCTCGGCACGCTGCCGTGGCTCGTACGCAACCTCGTGCTCTCCGGCAATCCCGTCTTCCCGCTGAACGTCGCACCGTTCGGGCTGACGATCTTCGATGCCCCGCCCGACGTCATCCGCGACGAGGTCGGCTTCTCGATCGCCGATTACGCCGGCGAGCTCGACGTCCTGCGCCAGCTCGCGGGTGAGGTCGTCGAGGGCCTCGGCGTCGCCCCGATCCTCGGCGGCGCGACCGTCGCCGTCGCGTTCGTCCTCGCGCGGCGCCGCGGGCGGGCGCCCGACGGACGGATCCTCGTTCTCGCTGCGAGCGCGGTGGCGCTCGCGCTGCTGTACACCGTCACGCCGGCGACCGCCCTGGGCCTGCGCGGCGAGCCATCGCTGGCGCACGGCAACACCCGCTACGCGGTGCCGGCGCTGCTGATCGCGCTGCCGATCGCCGCGTGGCTCGCCGGGCGCCTGCCGCGATCGGCCCGACTCCTGCTCGAAGCGCTGCTCGCCGCCACCGCGCTCAGCGGTGCCTATCGCGGATACGAGGTCGTCGCCCTCCGCGAGCTCGTGCTCGCCGCGGCGGCGCTTGCCGCCCTGGCCGCGGCGGCATGGCTGCTCTGGCGCCTGCGCGCGCGGCGCCTCGTGCTCGCCGCGGCCGCCGGCGCGGCCGTCCTCGTCGGCCTCGCCGCCGCGCATCGGATCGAGGGAGCGATCAACGACGGGCGCTATCGCGGCATCGACCGCGCCGTCGACACCCTGCTGAGCGTGGCGCCGGAGGGCAGGCGCATCGGCCTGGCCAGCGACTGGTCGATCGGCGGGCTGTCACCGGTGTGGCCGGCGTTCGGCACGCGGATCGGCAACGAGGTCGAGTACGTCGGCGAGTTCGTCGACGGCTTCCTGACGCCGTACCGCAGCGCGGCGCTGTTCCAGGAGGCGCTGCGCCACGGCGGCTTCGACATCCTGGTGATCGGCCGCGGCTTCTACCCGCCGCAGGCGACGCGCGAGCAACGCTGGGCAATCGATGCCGGCTGGCGGACGATCGGGCTCAGCCGGCGATTGCGCGTGCTCGTCGCGCCTCCCGCACCGGGTCCGGCCCCGCAGCCGCAGCCCTAGCCGGCGGGTGGCGTGCGCAGCGCCTCGATCACCGCCGCCATCCGCGCCGTCTCGCCGTCGACGTCCGCGTTGGCCTGCACCCACGCGCGCGCCTGCGCGCCCGCCCGGCGCCGTTCGGCGGGCGAGAGCGCGAGCGCCGCGCGCAGCTGCTCGGCGAGCGCGTCGGCATCGCCGGGAGGCGCGAGCAAGCCCCACGGCGCCCGGACGCACTCGGGCAGCCCGACCTCGTCGCTGGCGACGACCAGCAACCCCATCGCCATCGCCTCCTTGACGACGACCGGCATCGAATCGCGATCGCCGTCGCGCGCCACGACGCACGGCATCGCCAGCACGTCGGCGCGCTCGAGCTCCGCGCGCACCTCGGCTGGGGCGCGGCTGCCAAGCAGCACGACGCGCCCGTGGCAGGGCTCCGCGCGCTGCGCGAGCTGCGCGCGCAGCGGCCCGTCGCCGACGATCCGCAGCTTCACGTCGGGCAGCCGTGCGACCGCGTCCACGAGCACGTCGAAGCCCTTCTTCTCCACGAGCCGGCCGATCGCGAGCACGGTGCGACCCTGCGGCAGCGGCACGCTGCGCGCAAAGGCGGCGACGTCGACGCCCATGACGATCTTCTGCAGGCGCGCCCGCGGCGCGGCCCGGCGCAGGTACTCCACGTTGTAGTCACAGCCGGTGAAGACGGCATCGGCGCGCTCGAGCTTCTCGCGCAGGTTGCGCGGCGTCAGGAAGATGTCGTAGGCGTGCGCCGTGATGCTGAACGTGCGGCCGGTCAGCCGGGCCAGGCGCAGTGCGTCGAGCGCGGCCCCCGCCGCGAAGTGCGCGTGCAGGTGCTCGTCGCCGCGCTCGACGATGCGCCGCGCGCCGGGTGCCAGCGCGCGCAGCGGCCGCGCCCACTCCTCGCGGCCCCAGCGCCGGCAGGCGGCGAGGTCGCGCACGCAGGCCAGCGGGCGGCGGCGCGCGAGCCAGAGCAGGTCGCGCAGGCCGCGGACGCGGTCGTCGCGGGCGAGGACGTGGACGTCGAGGTCCTCCGGCGCCTCCGGATTGGCGTGCGCGGCCGGCTGGCCGGCCTGAACGCGAACGTCGTGGCCGAGCCGGCGCAGCGCCTGCAGCTCGTTGACGACGAACGTCTCCGACAGCTCCGGCCACTGGTCGAGGACGAACAGCAGCCGCATGATCGCCCGACTGTAGAGGCCGCGGCCCGATCGGCGCCGCGACCCGCGCGAGTGGCAGCTTTCACCGCCTCCGCCATCAGCCTCTGGCGCTAGCCTCCACGTACGTGTCTGGCGTAGCGGTCACACCCACAGGCGTGCGGGAGGGCGACCCCGCCGCGCTCGCGGCGCTGTGCGCCGTCCGCGGGCCTTCCGTGGTCGCCTATTGCCGCCATGTCGCAGGCGAAACCGACGCCGGCGCGGCGGCCGCCAGGCTCCGCTGGATCAGCTCGAATCCGCGCTCGCGGTTTCCGCGAAACGCTGAGCTGTCGCTGCCTTCCAGAGCTTCCGGAGATCCGACCTTCGACCGTTCAGAGCGGTGCACGAGTCTCCAGGTAAAGGCGGCCTCTCGGGCCCTGCGCGTAGGTGAGGCGGAAGATGAGGTCGAGCGCCTCCAGCGCCAGCTTCAGCGTCTTCTCGCTATACGGCTTGGCAAGGCAGCCGACGCCGAGTGTCTGCGCTTCGACCGGACAATTGCCGGTGACGAACAGCACCGGAATTCCCTTGGCGGCGGCGGCCCGGGCGACGTCCGTCCCGTCACCGTCGCCGCTCAGCGTCACGTCGGTAAGGACGAGGTCGAGCCCGTCCTCCTCCTGGATCACGCGGGCGGCGTCGGCGAGACTGTCGACCGTCGCCACCACCTCATAGCCCGCTTCGCTCAGCAGATGCTCGTTGTCGAACGCGACCAGGGGCTCGTCTTCGACGAGGAGGATCCGCCGGATTGTTCTTTGACGCCTGCCGAACAACATCTAGAGCGACGAGCCTCCTTCTAATCGATGTTGCTGCGTAACGAACGAGTTGGGGCGAATGTCCGGGAGCCTGCGTCGTTCCGGCGCATTTACTTATCCGGCTGTCCGAATGGACATGAGACTTGAGGATCAAGCGTGCCAAGACCCCCTTCCCCGCGCGGACCGCGCCGCGCCGGCTCCCGCCCCCCGCCGCGCAAGCCTGATGCGGCCCGCGAGGAGCGGAGCGGCGGCAGCGGGGCCAAGCCTCAGCGCCCGCCGCTAAAGCAAGGACCCGGCCGGAAACCGGACAATGCTCCCCTTCCTCACCCGGGTCGCAAGCCGCGCCCCGAGCGCAAGCCGCCGGCCCGTCGGATACGCGCCGACGGCACCGCCGCAGGCGAGCCGCGCGAGACCCACCACGACGTTGAGCC
>JAHWJM010000114.1 GCA_019348435.1 Actinomycetota bacterium | reverse complement strand
AGAGCGGGCGCGAAGAGATCGCCGAAGACCTCGACCCGCCGGAGGGCCGCAGTCGGCGAGAACCACAGGAGGTGGCCCCGCCCCGCCGCCGCCAGTTCCACCTCGTCCCATCGCAGCGGGATGGAGACGGTCGGCACCGCCATGGCCCGCAGCGAATAGGTGACGACCGTCGACTTGCCGGGGTCGTTCTGGCCCCAGTCGACGAACACTTTCCCAGTTCGCAGCGAACGGTTCATACGGTCGACGAACCGCTCCGGGTGCCGGTGGACGAGCAGACCGGCAATGGCCCGGGCGAACGCCTTCGTCTCGGTGAAGGAGTGGTCGGCATCGACGGGGACGTAGACGTGCAGGCCCTTCGCCCCCGAGGTCTTGACCACCGAGACGAGGCCGAGGTCGTCGAGCACGGCACGCACGTCCAGCGCCGCGCGGCACGCCTCGATGATGCTGGCGGGAGGCCCGGGGTCGAGGTCGAACACGACCATGTCCGGCGGCAGCGCGTCGCCGTCGTCGGACACCCGCCACATGTGCGTGTGCAGCTCCAGCGCGGCAAGGTTCGCGGTCCACACCAGCGTCGGCAGGTCGTCGACGACGGCGAGCAGCGGCTGTACCGGGTGTACATCGAGCCACGCGAGGCTGTTGCCACCGTCGGCGGCGGCGACGCGTTCCTCGCCGGCTACATCGCCGCGCGCTACGGCGACGAGTCACCGGCCGAGTGCCTGCGCTTCGGCGTCGCGTGCGGCGCGGAGTCCGTCCAGCGGCTCGGCGCCGGGCTGATCGATCCGCAGAAGGTGGAGCGGCTGGTGGGGGAGGTCGACGTGCGGAGGCTCGTCGCGCCGGCGGAGGTCGGATAGGCACCCCGACGCGCCAACCGTCCTGCAACCGCGCCACCAACCGCAGAAGCGAATGCGCGTTGCGTCTAACCTGAGCGTTGCGCCGGTGGACGTGCTCGATTCGGGGCATCACATCGCGAAACCCCGATCCTCATGAGTCGCATCGTCCTCATCACCGCCGCGCTGCTCGTCGTCCTCTGTGCCGGCAGCATCGGCGCGCTCGCGTTCGCCGACGGCAGCGCCTCCGAGCAGCTGCCCCAGGGCGCGCGCGTCGGCGGCGTCTCCGTCGGCGGCCTGACGCGCGAAGAGGCGACGAAGCGCGCGCAGGACGGCGTCCGCTCGCTCATCGCCCGGCCGGCGTACCTGCAGCTCGGCGAGAAGCGCTACACGCTCACGCCGTCCGAGGCCGGCGTCCGCGTCGACGTCGAGACGGCGGTCGAGCGCGCCTACGTCGAGGGCCGGCAGGGATCCTTCATCAGCCGGGGCTGGCGCAAGCTCACCGGCGCCAAGCTCGACCAGGACGTCCCGGTCAAGGCGGTCGCCGACCGCCTCGCGGTGCGCCGCTTCGTCGAGCGCATCGCCAAGGAGCAGGCGCGCAAGCCGGTCGACTCCGCGATGACGATCACGCTCACGAGCGTCTCGGTCAGCCACAGTCGCCCCGGCCGGCGGCTCGCCGCTCGCGACGCGCTCGTCGCGCGCCTCATGCGCCGGATGACAAGCAGCACCGACGAGCGCACGCTGCGCGCCAAGACCGTCAAGGTGCCGCCCAAGGTCAACGCCAACGCGGTGTGGGACGCCCAGCCGATCGCCGTCACCGTCTCCCGCGACGGCAAGCAGGCACGCGTGTTCCGGCGCGGCAACCTCGTCAAGACCTACACCGTCGCCGTCGGCACCGCCGAATACCCGACGCCGACGGGCCGCTACGTCGTGCAGACGATGCAGAAGAACCCGGCCTGGAACGTGCCGCAGTCCGAGTGGGCCGGCGCTCTCGCGGGGCAGACGATCCCCAGCGGCGACCCCCGCAACCCGCTCGTCGCGCGCTGGATCGGCATCAACGGATCGGTCGGCTTCCACGGCACCGCGAGCTCCGGCTCGCTCGGCACCGCCGCGTCCCACGGCTGCATCCGCATGGCTCCCGCCGACGTGATCGACCTGTACGAGCGTGTGAGCACCGGCACGCCCGTCCTCGTCGCCTGATCGTCGCCCGGTCGTGGCGGATATGCAGCGCGTGGCGCTGCACAGGCGCCACGCTCCGGCACGCTGCCGGCGCTAGGCCGCCTGCGTCGCGTGGTCGTCGACCTCCGGCTCGCCGAGCGACACGCGCGCCCGGGCAGTCGTCAGGTGGTAGAGGATCAGCAGCTGGACGAGCGCCAGCGACTCCGAGCGGTGCACGTCGTTGCCGACGGTGAACTCGCCCAGCGCCTCCGAGCGCAGGTGGCGGGCGAAGTGCATCCGGTCCCAGATGCACTCCTCGATCGCCGCGGCGCGCTCGCGCGGCAGGGCGCCAGGGATGAAGAGCTGGCACTCGCTGTCGCGCTCATCCATCGTGATGAGGCCGTCGCTCTCCTCGACGAACGGGCTGAGATCGGGATGCGGCAGGCTGTCGCGCAGCGTCAACTCGGCATCGAGGACGAACGGGTCGTCGCGGTTCTCCATGCGGCAGACGACCATGTCGGCGTTGCGTCGCTGCGGGCGGATGAAGGCCTCGGAGTCCGGCTCGCGGCGATCGAGATCGGCGAGCACCTCGTCGGTCGTGTAGCCGCGCTTGGAGCAGTCGCGGTCGACCTTCCACTGGCGCCGCAGCGACTCGGGCGGATCGAGGTAGACGCGCACGTCGTAGGCCGAGCGCATCTCGTCGGTGTGGTAGCCGAGCAGGCCCTCGATGACCGTGAAGCTCTCGGGCGCGACGTATACGAGGGGGCCGAACGTGCCGTCGTGGTGCTGGTAGACGGGCTTGAGTATCGGCTCACCCAGGCGCAGGCACTGCAGGTGCTGGGCCATGATGTCGAGGTAGTTGCACTCGGGGTTCAGCGGCGTGATCCCGCGCTCGGCGCGCTGGCGGCGGTCGTACTTGTGGTAGTCGTCGGTGCAGATGTGCGTGACCGAGCCCTCGCCGAGCAGGCGCACGAGTCCCTTGCTCAGCGTCGTCTTGCCAGACGCCGAATCACCCACGATGCCGAGCATGATCGGTCGTGCCATGCTGATGTCGTTCCTCCTAGCCCCGGTTGGGCACGGATCCCTTGTGCGCGGCAGAGTACCGCCGCAGCGGCAATTCGCGAAGTGCGGCCGCTGCCCGCGTCAGGCGGTGACGTGCTCCGCCACGGCGAGCGTCACGAACACGCGATCGCCGCGCAAGCGCACGCTGTGCGCGACGACGGCGTCGTCCGCGTTGAGCGCTGTACCGCTGGCGAGGTCGTAGCGGCGCTCGTGCAGCGGGCAGATGACGGCGTTGTCGCAGACGATGCCGTCGGCCAGCGGGCCGCCGCGGTGCGGACAGGCGGCGTCGAGCGCAAACCAGCCGGCGCCCGAGCGGAAGATCGCGATCCGCCGGCCGTCGAGCGTGATCGCGCGCCCCTCGCCGAGCGGCACGTCGTCGACGCGGCAGGCGTACACGCTCGTCGCGACGCTCATAGCTGCGCTCCTGCGGGCGGGCCGACGAGCACCGGCTCCTCAGGCGACTCGAGGTCGTCGAACTGGCGCGGGTGGTACGGGTCGTCGCGTTCGAGCCAGGGGTCGGCCGTCGCGGCCTTCGCGATCCGCAGGCGCTCGCGCAGCGCGGCCCCCGAGGCCTCGCCGAGCACGATCTCGCGCACCTTGTCGAGGCCGATGCGCGGGATGAAGTCGTACGTGCGCTCCTTGTAGTCGGCGTTCTCGCGGTAGAACTGCAGGAAGGTCGTCGCGACCCGCAGCGCCTCCGCGCGCGTCTCGACCGTGGCGAGGATGTCGGCCTCGCGCACGTTGCCGCCCGCGGCGCCGCCGGCGCGGACCTGCCAGGCGCCCTCGACGGCGACGCAGCCGATGTCCTTGATCGTCGCCTCGGCACAGTTGCGCGGGCAGCCCGACACGCCGGACTTGACCTTGTGCGGCGTGTGCAGCCCCTCCCACGCCTTCTCCATCTCGATCCCGAGGCCGATCGCGTCGCCGAGGCCGAAGCGGCAGAAGTCGGTGCCGACGCAGGTCTTCACCGTCCGCACGGCCTTCGCGTAGGCGTGACCCGACGGCATGCCGAGGTCGCGCCAGATCGCCGGCAGATCCTGCTTTTTGACGCCGAGCAGGTCCAGGCGCTGGCCGCCGGTGACCTTCACCATCGGGACCTCGTACTTGTCGGCGACGTCGGCGATGCGGCGCAGCTCGTCGGGCGTCGTCACGCCGCCGTACATCCGCGGGACGACCGAGAACGTCCCGTCGCGCTGGATGTTCGCGTGGACCCGGTCGTTGATGTAGCGCGCGTCGCGTTCCTCGCGATGCTGGTTGGCGCAGACCTCCGAGACGAGGTAGGCGAGCGCGGGCTTGCAGGCGCCGCACTCGCGCCCGGTGCCGCAGGCGGCCGCCACGTCGGAGACCGATGCGAGCCCCTCCTCGCGGATCTGCGACGCCAGCCCCTCGCGCGTCTGCTTGCGACAGGGACACAGGTAGGCCGGCTCGTCGCTCAGCCCGCCGGTCGCGGCCGCGACGATGTCGATCACCGCGGGCTGGCACGAGCCGCAGCCCGTGCCCGCGCGGGTGACGGCCATGACCTCGCGCGGCGTCGCGCAGCCACCCTCGGTGACCGCCTGCACGAGGGCGCCCTTGCAGACGCCGTTGCAGTCGCAGATCTGCGCGGTGTCGGGCAGGTCGCCGGGCCCGGCCAGCGACGCATCCGCGAGCGCCTGCAGCGGGTTGTCGACGAGGTCGCCGGCGCGGACGGCGGCCACGAGCGACTCCGCGCCGCGAGTGTCGCCGAGCAGGACCGTGCCGACGACGCGACCGTCGCGCACGGTGAGCTTGCGGTAGACGCCGGTCGCCGCATCGGTGACGACGGCCTCGAGATCGCCGACGGCGTCGCCGGCGCACACGAGGTCGATCCCGGCCACCTTGAGCTTCGCGCTCATCACCGAGCCGAGATACAGCCCGTTCGCTGCGGCTTCGACCCCGGCGATCGCCGTCAGCGTCGCGGCGGCGGCACGCGCCTGGTCGTAGATCGGCGCCACGAGCCCGTAGACGATGCCGCGGTGCTGCGCGCACTCGCCGACGGCGAGCACGCCCGGCAGGCTCGTGTTCATCGCGTCGTCGACGATGATCCCGCGGTCGCAGACGATCCCCATCGAGCGTGCGAGCTCGGTCTCGGGGCGGATGCCGATCGAGACGACGACGAGGTCGGCCATGAGCTCCGAACCGTCGCTGAAGCGCAGCCCGTGGGCGCGGTCGGGGCCGATGATCTGCTGCGTGCTGCGGTCGAACTCGACGTCGATGTCGAGGCCCTGCAGCGCGGGGGCGAGCAGCGCGCTGGCGCCCGCGTCGAGCTGGCGCTCCATGAGGCGGTCGAGCAGGTGCACGACCGTCACGGCGCAGCCCTGCGCAGCGATGCCGCGGGCGGCCTCGAGGCCGAGCAGCCCGCCGCCGATGACGGCGGCACGCTCCACAGCGCCCTCCGCGGCGGCCAGGCGGATCGCGTCGCAGTCGCCGGGATCGCGGAAGGGGTGCACGCCGGCGAGGCCGATGCCGGGGATCGGCGGCATGAGCGGCTGCGAGCCGGTGGCGAGGACGAGCTTGTCGAACGCCAGCTCCTCGACGTCGTCGAGGCCGAGCACGCGGCGCTGGGGGTCGACCCACGTGACCCTGCGGCCGACGAGCAGCTCGACCTCGTGATCGGCGTACCACTCGGGCGGACGCAGCTGCAGCGTCTGCGGATCCTCGCCGCTCACGAGGATCTCCGAGAGCCGGACGCGGTCGTAGGGCGCGCTGCCCTCGCCGCAGATGAGCGTGATGGCGAGGTCCGCGTTCCGCTCGCGCAGCGCCTCGCAGACCGCTTGGCCGGCGATCCCTCCACCGACGATGACGACCCCGGGGTTCATGGCAGCCATCGTGCGGGACGCGGGTTTCCTCGGCGTGCCCTGCGTGTTTCGACGTGATGAACGCTTTGGCGGGAGTAGGGTAGATGGAGGACATGAACCACATCGCGACCATCGTCATCGCCGCCGTCGTCTCGCTGCTCGTCCTCTTCGCCGGTGCCGTGCTCGTCATCGACGCCACGAGCGAGGACGTCATCGCAGACGGCGTGCAGATCGCTGACGTCGATGTTGGGGGCCTCGACCGCGACGCCGCGCGCGAGCGCGTGCAGCGCGAGCTCGACGGCGAGGTCGTAAAGCCGGTGAAGGCGACATACGGCGACAGCACGTTCACGCTCACGCCTGAGACGGCGAAGGCCGGTATCGACGTCGACGCGACCGTCGACGCCGCAATGCGCGAGGGCCGCGGGAGCAACCCGTTCAGCCGGGTGCTCGGCGGCAACGATGGTGGCGGCACCGTCAAGCCCCGCGTGGAGTTCTCGAGGGAGGCCGTCGACGACTTCGTCGAGCGCGTGGCCAAGAACGTCGACCGCGACGCGCGCGACGCCGACATCGCGTGGCGCGACGGCAAGCTGGAGCGCACGCGCGCCCTCCCCGGGCTCGAGACGCAGCGCGACGAGCTGGGCGCGATGGTGCTCGCCCGCATGGAAGATCCCGCCAAGGAGGGCACGATCGAGGTGCCGGTGAAGGAGACCGAGCGCCCCGATCGCACCTACGAGGACCTCGCGAAGCGCTACCCGACCGTGATCGCCGTCGATCGCGACGCCAAGCGGCTGCGCCTCTACAAGCACCTGCAGCTCGAGCACAAGTACCGCATCGCCGTCGGCAAGGCCGGACACGAGACCGAGGCCGGGCGCTACAAGATCCAGACCAAGCAGGTCGACCCGGCCTGGCATGCGCCGGACAAAGAGTGGGCGGGCGAGCTGGCCGGCCAGACGATCCCGCCGGGCGATCCGCGCAACCCGCTCGAAGCGCGCTGGATGGGCTTCCACGACGGCCAGGGCATCCACGGCACGAGCGACATCAACTCGCTCGGCGGGAGCGCGTCGCACGGCTGTATCCGCATGGCCGTCGACGACGTCAAGGAGCTCTACGACAAGGTTGAGAAGGGGACGCCGGTCTTCGTGCAGTAGCTAGGTCCGCGCGGCGGCCGCCTCGTGCTCGAGCAGCGCCTCGACGTCGCTGGTGCAGCCGCCGCAGCCGGTCGTCGCGCGGGTGCGCCTGCCGACCTGCGCGACGGTGCTCAGGCCGTCGCGGCGGATCGCCGCCTGGACGTCGCCGACGCTCACGGCGTTGCAGGAGCAGACCGTCGCCGCCGGGTCGCCGGCAAGCGCGTCGGCGCCCGGGCCGGCGCTCGACTCGAGCAGGTCCGCCGGCACGGCGGCGCCCGTGCGCAGCAGGTCGGTCAGGCGCCGCGCCGCGGCGACGTCGCCGACGAGCGCGGCGCTCGTCAGCCGCTCGCCGTCGAGCACGAGCCGGCGGAAGATCCCGCGCCGCGTGTCCGAGAGGACGATCTCGTCGTGGCCGGGAGGTGTCGCGTCGCCGGACTCGCCGCCCGCGTACACGTCGATCCCGGACACCTTCAGCGTCGTCGCCTGCACCGCGCCGAGAAACGCCGCGGGGTCGCCGGCGACGCCCGCGCCAGGATGCTCGCCTCCTTCGCCCGCCGCCGCAACCTCGACCTCTCGCGCTCCTACGCCTACGCGGACTCCATCTCGGACCTCCCGATGCTCGAGGCCGTCGGCAACCCCGTCGCCGTCAACCCGGACCGCAGGCTCACTGCGGCGGCGAAGGACAGGGGCTGGAGGGTCGAGCACTGGG
>JAHWJM010000113.1 GCA_019348435.1 Actinomycetota bacterium | reverse complement strand
GATGATCGCCAGCGAGCTTGGCACGAGCAACGCCCCGAACGCGCCCTGCAGCGCACGCGCCGCGATCAGGACGTCGATCGAGGGCGCGACGGCGCACAGCAGCGAGGCGCAGCCGAAACCCGCCACGCCAAGCGCGAAGATCCGGCGCCGCCCGTAGACATCGCCGAGCGATCCGCCGACGAGGATGAGCGACGCGAGCAGCAGGAGATAGACCGTGACGACCCACTGCTGGCCGGCCAGCGTGGTATCGAGATCGCGGCGGATGGCCGGCAGCGCGACGTTGACGACGGTTTGGTCGACGAACACGACCGCAGACCCGACGATGCAGGCGACGAGCGTCAGGCGCCGGGCGCGGGCGTTGTCCATCGCGGGAGACTAGATTGCTGCGTCCATGCGCCTGCTCGACACCCGCCTCGAGGGCCCGATCCTGCTCGAGCCCACCGTCCACGGCGACGGCCGCGGCTTCTTTCTGGAGAGCTACCGCGCGAACGTCTGGGCAGAGCACGGCGTGCGCGACGAGTTCGTCCAGGACAACCACTCGCGCTCGGCGCGCGGCGTGCTGCGCGGCATGCACTTCGCGATCGGCGACGGACAGGCGAAGCTCGTGCGCTGCGCGCGCGGCCGGATCCTCGACGTCGTCGTCGACCTGCGCCGCGATTCGCCCACCTATGGCGAGTGGGAGGCGCACGAGCTCGACGACGACCGCGCGCGCCAGCTCTACATCCCGGTCGGCTTCCCCCATGGCTTCTGCGTCCTCTCGGAGGTCGCCGACGTGACCTACAAGTGCTCGACCTACTACGACGCCTCCGTCGAGCGGGGGTTTCACTACGCCGACGCGGATGTCGGGATCGCCTGGCCCGAGGACATCGCGCTGCTCGTCTCCGAGCGCGACCGGCACGCGCCGGCGCTGCGCGAGATCGCCGGCGAGCTGCCCTTCTGAGCCGGTGATCGCGCTTTCGAGTCAGCGCCGGCGGCTGCAGCGCAAGGTCGATGCGGTGCCGTTCTGGTGGCACTCGATCGACCTCGGCAACGGCGTGGTGACGCCCGGCCACAAGAGCCCCGACACGCTGCGCCGCGAGTTCGACGCGCTGGCGCTGCCCGACCTGCGCGGCAGGTCGGTGCTCGACATCGGCGGTTGGGACGGCTTCTTCGCCTTCGAGGCCGAACGCCGCGGTGCGGCGCGGGTCGCCGTGCTCGACCACTACATGTGGTCGATGGACTCCCCTGGCCAGCAGGCGTACTGGCGGCGGTGCAAGGCCGAGGGCGTCGCGCCGCAGCCGTACCACGAGACGGAGTTCTGGCATCCCGACACGCTGCCCGGCAAGCGCGGCTTCGACCTCGCGCGCGAGGCGCTCGGCAGCGCTGTCGAGCCGATCGTCGCCGACTTCATGAGCTGTGATCTCGCTGGGCTCGGCCGGTGGGACATCGTGCTCTACCTCGGCGTGCTCTACCACATGGAGGAGCCGCTGAGCGCACTGCGCCGGCTGGAGGCCGTCACGGGCGAGCTCGCGGTCGTCGAGACGGAGGCGATCGTCGTGCCGAACCTCGAGCACGAGGCGCTGTGGCGCTTCTTTCCCGGCGCCGAGCTCAACGGCGATATCTCGAACTGGTGGGCGCCGAACCTCGCCGCGCTGCTCGGCGCCCTGCGCGCAGCCGGCTTCGCCTCGGCGCATCCGCTGGCCGCGCCGCCCGCCGCCCTACTCGCCGCGCCCGGCGGCCCGCATCACTACCGGCTGACGGCGCAGGCCACGACGTCCTGACGCGCTCCCGGCGCGCTCTGGCCGCCGTCGCGGTGCCGCACTACACCGCCGACGTTCGCGTCGCGCGCGCGTCGCCGGCCGGGGCGCGAACGTCGATCCGCGTACGCAGGCCGCGCCGAAACCAGCGCACGTCCTCGTGGACGAGGTCGATCTCGATCGTCCAGACGCCCGGCGGCGCCGGACCGGCCACCTCGAGCGGGACGACCGCACGCGCACCCGGCGCCAGCGGAGCGGGCAGACCGGTGCGTGTGCCTTCCTCCAGCGGCTGCCCGTCGGGCCCCAGCCAGCGGTACGCCAGGCGGATCTGTGGCAGCGCGTCCATCCCGCCCGGCCAGTGGGCGCTGCCACGGTTGTGGACCTCGACGTCAAACGTGCGCCACTCGCCGCTGACCAGCCGCAGGTCGTCGTCGAGCAGGACGAGCCGCGCGTCGTAGGCGTCCTCGCCGAGCGTGCGCCCCTCGCTCAGGCGCCAGATCTCGTCGACGGTCGCCGCACCCATGCTCCCCGGCACGGCACGGCGCAGCGGCGGCGAAACGCCGACTCCGGCGTGCAGGAACGCACCGACAGCCGCCGCATCCTCCGCGGGCACCGCAGCCAGGCGCAGGTCCCTGCGCCGCTCGGGCAGGTAGTAGACCTCGTTGAGCGACAGGCCGTCGATCACGAAGCCGGGCAGCTCGCGCTCGTAGGCGAGCTGCTTGCGCTCACGACCGGCCGTGTCGGTCATCAGCAGGTCGGCGTGGTACAGCGGCGCGCGCAGGTACCGGCTCGGTCCCAGCGCCCGCACGGTGCAGTGCAGCAGCCCGGGGAAGCGCAGCAGCGCGGGGTCATTGCGCAGCAGGCGCAGCGCGTAGTCCGGCCGCCACGGCCACTGCGCCAGCCAGCGGCCGCCGTCCGGGTACAGCCAGCGGCGCGGCACCCAGGCGTGCGTGACGTCGCCGGCGGCGATCGTCTCGGCGACCTCTGCCGCCAGCGCCGGCGCGGGCACCTCGTCGAGGTCGAGCTGGAGGATCCAGCGGCCGGCGCACTGCTCGCGCATCCACGCGTACATCAGCGCGAAGTTGCCGGGAAACGGGACGAGCAGGACGCGGTCGGCGATCTGCCGGTAGCCATCGATCCAGGCGCCGTCGACGCGGTCGTCGACGGCGAGCACGATCTCGGCGTCGAGCGTGGCGAGCGGCGCGAGCGCGGCCGCGACGCGGCCCGGCGGTGTGTTGACCGAGCAGCAGACCGTCAGCTCGGGAGCCGTGCTCACGCTGCCGTGCGGGCGTATACGGCGTAGTCGCGGTTCGAGTAGACGTCGGCGTTGAAGTCGCCGCTCTCCTGCGGGAAGCGGACCTCGCCGGACTCGAAGCCCGCCAGCCGGCAGAGCGCCAGTAGGACCTCCGGATAAAGCGGGTGGTGGTGCGTCGTGTCGGTCCAGAACGCCTTCAGCGCGGCCGGGTTGTGTCCGTTGACGGTCTCCATGATCGCCAGGCCGCCCGGCGCGAGCTTGCGCTCGATCAGCCCCAGCAGCTCGTTGAGCCGATCGGCGTCGAGGTGCTCGACGACCTGCGCGGCGAAGATGCCCGGGACGGAGCGGTCCTCGAGGCCGCGCAGGTGCGTGGCGGCGTCGGCGAGCTCGACGTCGAGGCCCTTCTCGCGGCAGCGCGCGACCATGCTCTCGTCGAGGTCGGCGCCCCTGGCGCCGATCCCGCGGGCGATCAGCGCGTCGAGGAACTCGCCGCGCCCGCAGCCGAGGTCGAGCACCCAGGCGGCATCCGCGAAGGCGTCCAGATAAGCCTGCTGCTGCTCGCGCACGGCGCGCTCGTCGCCGCGGAAGATGTCCTCGAAGCCGCGGTATGTCGACCCGTCGGCGGAGGCGCCGTCGAAGCGCAGGACGCGCTGGCCGCGCTCGTCGCGCTGCGAGATCGCCGGATGCGTCGACGCTGGGCGCGCCCGCACGCCCTCCAGCACCAGCGAGAGATCGCTGTCGCCGAGCGCGCCGCTGAGCCGCCGCTGCTGGATGCTCAGCCGCTGCGTCTCGAGCAGCACCTCGTCGACACGGTCGCTGATCTCGCCCAGCGCCGCCGCGACGACACGGTTGAGCTCGTCCTGATGGTGCGTGTAGGGCCGCATCGCCTGCAGGGCCGCGCGGCGCATCGTGCCCTTCGCGCCGCCGGTGCGCCGGGCGTCGCTGACCGGATCCCAGCTCATCATCAGCTGCGCCGACTCGACGTAGGACTGCGGCGGCAGCGCGAGGCCTGCCCCGTCGCCACCCCCGGCGCTCGGGCGGCGCACGCTGCTCAGCCGCTTGAGCCGCGCGCGCGCGGCCGCACCGACCTGCTCGAGCGAGAAGTGCTCGGCGATATCGCGGCGGCCGCGCGCCCCGCGCTCGCGCGCCTCGTCCTGGTGCTCCCAGACCTCGCGCATCAGCGCCGCGGCGTGATCGACGTCGGGTTCGGCCCAGGTGCCCTGGGGCGGGTAGTTCTCACCCTCGGGGCCGACCTCGGTCGGCGTGTGGCGCACGAGGTACGAGTTCTCGGGCGTCATGAAGTCCATGTTCGCCGAGAAGCCGGTGGCGATGACCGGCTTGCCCAGCGCCATCGACTCGCCGAGCGTCAAGCCGAATCCCTCGGCGCGGTGCAACGAGGCGTAGCAGTCCGCGCGCCGCATCAGCGCCGCCATGTCGGCGCTGCTGAGGAAGCGGTCGACGAGCTGGATGTCGGGACGGTCGCCGATCGCCTCTCGCAGCTCGGCGAGCTTCTCGGGCCGGAAGTCGCCGTTGTGGCTCTTGAGCACGAGCTGCGGGCCCTCGCCCGGCTCGAAGGCGCGCGTGAACGCCTCGACGAGGCCCAGCGGGTTCTTGCGCGCGAGCGTCGAGTAGAAGTCGAACAGGAACAAAAAGGCAAAGCCGTCGGGCAGCTGCAGCGAGCTGACGTCGCCGCCCGCCGGCGGCGCGACGATCGGCAGCGGCACGCGCACGACCGGCACCGGCGAGGCATGGCTGAGGATGTCCTGCACGTAGGTCGAGTAGACCCAGATCTCGTCGACGAGCGCGAAGGCGCGGTCCCAGCTCGGGGGCACGACGTCGACCTCCCAGGCCCAGACGCCGATCGTGTATCGCTCCTCGAAGAACTCCCGGCCGAGGCTGGCGTGCAGCGCGGGCAGCTCCGGGGCGTTGACGCAGACGAGGTTGAAGGGCAGCTCGCCCTCGACGTGGAGGTCGGCGAAGTCGGTCGTCTTGATCTGCGCGCGGCGCCCGTCGGCGCCGACGACGTCGGGCAGGTTGACGTCGACCGTCGTCGTGCGAACCGGCACGCCCGCCTCGTGCAGCGCCTGGACGTAGAGGCGGGCGGCCTGGCCGAGCCCGAGGCCGCCGCGCAGGTAGCCGACGGCGTTGACGCCGAGCGAGGTGGGCTCAGGGTGGCGGCTCATCGGGCTCGATGGTGGCACAGCGGCCTCGTGACTACCGCCCGAACGAGCGCAGCAGGCCGCGCGCGTGCCGCGGCACGTCGGCGACCAGCTCGCGGACATTGGCGAGGCCGGCCCGGAGCTCGGGATCGCCGACCTCGACCGGCAGCATCGAGTCCTGCAGCGTCGCGAGGGTCGCGTCGGCGCTGCCGGCCGCCGTGACGGCGTCGTCGAGAAAGCCCTTCAGCCCTCCCGAGGGCGCGCCGGGCTGCGGTGGCGTGAACGTCCGCGTCCCCAGGCCGTGCCGGGCGGCGAAGTCGGCGTGCGTGCGGCGCGCGCGGCCGTAGGCCCCCTGGACAGGCCCGAAGAGCAGCTCCTCGAGCTCGTCGGCCAGGTGCTCCTCGAGCTCCTCGTAGGCGGCGCCGAGCGCGGCCAGCGCGCGGGCGAGGTCGTCGATCGCGTCGGCGACGGTTTCGAGCACGTCCTGGCGTGCCTGTGTGGTGGAGTAGCTCATGTCAGCCACCATCATCGCGCCGCAGCCGCGCGAGCTCCGCGGCGAGCGCCTGCTGACCGCTCGCCAGTCCCCGCACGCGCTCGTCCAGCGACTGCAGCGCGCGCAGCAGCTCCTCGTCGACGAGGCGCTGGTGCACGGTGTAGGGCCGCATCGCGCGCAGCGCCCCGTCGCGGACGGCGGCGCGCGCGCCGCGGGCCGCACCGGGAGCCGCCTTCGGGCCGGTCGCCATCCGTTCGCGCACGGCGCCGAGATCGAGGGCGGACGTCCGGCCGGCGCCGTCGAGCGGCAGCTGCATGACGCGCGCGAGCCGTTGCGCCATCGCGCGGCCGGCAACGGCCGGCGAATGGCGGGCCAGCACGTCGGCGCGAGCGCGGCGCGCCCGCGCCCGCGCGGCCGGCGGGTCCGCCCGCACGGCGCGCATGCAGGCCGCCGCATGGTCGAGGTCGGGCTCGGCCCATTCCCCGTCTGCGGGATACGGGTCGTTGCCCGTGCCGATCGGGACCGGTCGCGCATCGACGAGCAGCGCGTTGAAGGCGCTCACGAAGTCACGCGAGCCGCCGTAGTCGCTGGCGATCACCGGCGTGCCGAGCAGCATCGCCTCGGCGATCGTCAGCCCGAAGCCCTCCGAGCGGTGCAGCGACACGTAGCAGTCCAGCGCGCGGATCAGCGCGTTCTTGTCTCCGGCGGACATGTGCTCCTCGATCACCGTCACGGCCGGGTGCGCGGCCGCGGCGGCGAGCACCGCGGCGTGCTCGGCGGGGCGCTGCTCGCCGCCGAGCGTCTTGAGCACGAGCGCGGCGCCCTCATCGCCGGCGAACGCCCGCGCGAAGGCGTCGATCAGCCCGAGCGGGTTCTTGCGCGCAGCGACGCTCGCGTAGTCGTAGACGAAGCCGAACAGGAAGCGGTCGCGCGGCAGGCCGAGCGCCTCGCGCCCGGCCGGTGAGGCGACCGGCTCGGGCACCGGCAACGGCAGGTGCACGACCGGCACCGGCGCGACGGCGGCGAACACGTCGGCCACGAAGCGCGAGCCCGCCCAGACCTCGTCGACGAGGTCGAACGCTCGCAGCCAGCGGCCGGGCAGGGCGGCGACCTCCCACCACCACAGCCCGATGACGTGGCGGTCGTCGAAGGCGCCGGCGCCCAGCTCGTCGCGGGCCCCGGTCATGGCGTCCGGGTTGGCGCAGACGAGCGTGACCCGGTGCGCCGCCTCGTCCGCGGGCGCGGCGCCGCCCGAGCGGGGGGCGTCGCGGCTGCTGAGCCCGAGGCGGGCGACCGACACGCCCGCGGCCTGCAGCGCCGCGGCGATGTTGCGCGCCGACTCGCCGATGCCGAGCGTGGCGTCGAGATAGCCGGCGAGGTTGACCCCGAGCGGCAGCGCCGGTGTCTGCAGCGGTTCTGCCATCTGAGCAGCGAGGCTACGCGATCGACACGGGCCCCTACGCTTAGCCGGTGAGCGAGCCGCCCGCAGACGACATCGCCGTCCTGGTCGACGACGTCGCCAAGACGTTTCGCCTGCCGCGCGAGCAGGTCAGCACGCTGAAGGAACGGGTGCTGCACCCGATGCGGCGCCAGCGCTTCGACAAGCTGCGGGCGCTGCGCGGGGTGACCTTCGAGGTCCGCCGCGGCGAGGTCTTCGGCATCGTCGGGCGCAACGGCTCGGGCAAGAGCACGTTGCTCAAATGCCTCGCCGGGATCTACGCGACCGACGCGGGCGCGATCTACGTCAACGGGCGGATGTCGACGTTCATCGAGCTCGGCGTCGGCTTCAACCCCGACCTCGCCGCGCGCGACAACTCGGTGCTCAACGCGATCATGCTCGGGCTCTCGCGTCGCCAGGCCCGCGAGCGCTTCGACGAGATCATCGCCTTCGCCGAGCTCGAGGAGTTCGTCGACCTCAAGCTCAAGAACTACTCGTCGGGGATGAGCGTCCGCCTCGCCTTCGCGGTGGCCATCCAGGTCGACGCGGAGATCCTCGTCGTCGACGAGGTGCTCGCCGTCGGCGACGCCGCCTTCCAGCAGAAGTGCTTCGAGCAGTTCAACCGCATGAAGGCCGAGCGGCGCACGATCGTCTTCGTGACCCACGACATGAGCGCCGTCGAGCGCTTCTGCGACCGCGCGATGCTGATC
>JAHWJM010000112.1 GCA_019348435.1 Actinomycetota bacterium | reverse complement strand
CAGGCCAAGCAGAACAGCCCCTGCATCATCTTCATGGACGAGATCGACGCCGTCGGCCGCCATCGCGGCGCCGGCATGGGCGGCGGTCACGACGAGCGCGAGCAGACGCTCAACCAGCTCCTCGTCGAGATGGACGGCTTCACGATGACGGACAACATCATCCTCATCGCGGCGACGAACCGGCCCGACATCCTCGATCCCGCGCTTCTGCGTCCGGGCCGCTTCGATCGCCAGATCGTCGTCGACCGTCCCGACCGCAAGGGCCGCGCGAAGATCCTCGAGGTCCACACGCGCGGCAAGCCGCTGGCCAAGGAGATCAACGTCGACGATCTCGCCGGCCAGACGCCCGGCTTCACGGGAGCGGACCTCGCGAACCTCGTCAACGAGGCGGCGCTGCTGGCCGCTCGTACCGGCAAGCGCGAGATCGGCCAGCACGAGCTCGAAGAGGGCATCATGCGCGTCATCGCCGGCCCGGAGAAGAAGACCCGCGTCATGAGCGAGAAGGAGCGCCGGATCACGGCCTTCCACGAGATGGGCCACGCGATCGTCGGCCATTACCTCGAGCACTCCGACCCGGTCCACAAGATCTCCGTGATCGGCCGCGGCCAGGCGCTCGGCTACACGATCTCCATGCCGCAGGAGGACAAGTTCCTCACGACGCGCGCCGAGCTCACCGACTCGATGGCCATGACGCTCGGCGGCCGCGCCGCCGAGGAGATCGTCTTCAGCGAGATCACGACCGGCGCATCGAACGACCTCGAGAAGGTCACCGCGACGGCGAAGAACATGGTCATGCGCTACGGCATGAGCGAGCGCCTCGGGCCGCGCGTCTTCGGCCACGACCACTCCCAGCCGTTCCTCGGCCGCGACATGTCCTCCGAACCCGACTACTCCGACGAGATCGCGCGCGAGATCGACGACGAGATCCGTCGTGTCGTCGAGGGCGCCCATCAGCGCGCGCGCGACATCCTCACCGAGCATCGCGCGGCGCTGGACACGGTTTCCGAGATCCTCATCCGCCGGGAGACGATCGAGAAGGGCGAGTTCGAGGCGCTGCTGCTCGGCACCCCCGAGTCGGAGGTCTTCCCGGACGAGGCGCCGCAGCTTCCGCCGCCGCCGGCCTCGCTCGACAAGGGCCAGAAGGCCCCGCGCACGCTGCCCCGGCCCGGCCTGGCCGGTGGGGTCGAGGCGCGCGCCGACGAGCTGCGCAAGCCAGAGCTCTAGCCGGCCGATCCCACCGCGGTGCCGCCGCGCTAGCGTGCGGCGCAATGGCCGCCCCCGTTCCCGAGCCGGTCGTGATGGGCGTCGTCAACGTGACGCCGGACTCGTTCTCCGACGGCGGAGAGTGGCTCGACCCGGTCGCGGCGATCGCCCACGGGCACGCCCTCGTGGCGCAGGGGGCGGCGCTCCTCGACATCGGCGGCGAGTCGACGCGACCAGGCGCCGAGCCGGTCGGCGAGGCCGAGGAGCTGCGCCGCGTCGTACCGGTGCTCGAAGGCCTCGCGCAGGCGCGCGCGCGGCTGTCGATCGACACGTCGAAGGCCGCGGTCGCGGCAGCGGCGATCGACGCGGGGGCGACGCTCGTCAACGACGTCACCGCGTTGCGAGGCGACGCGGAGATGGCGGCGCTCGTCGCCGAGCGCGGCTGCGACGTGTGCCTCATGCACATGCTCGGCGAGCCGCGCACGATGCAGCGCGACCCGCGCTACGGCGACGTCGTCGCAGACGTGCGGGCGTTCCTCGCCGAGCGGCTGGAGCACGCCGTCGCAGAGGGGATCGCGCGCGAACGCGTCTGGCTGGACCCCGGCATCGGCTTCGGCAAGACGATCGATCACAACCTCGAGCTGCTCGCGCGGCTCGACGAGATCGTGGCGCTCGGCCGGCCGGTCGTCGTCGGCACCTCGCGCAAGAGCTTCCTCGGCACGATCACCGGCCGCGAGCCGGGCGATCGGGTCGCGGGGACGATCGCGACGAACGTCATCGCGCTGGTGCGCGGCGCAAGCGTCTTTCGCGTCCACGACGTCGCCGCCGCGCGTGATGCCCTGCTCGTCGCGGCTGCTACGTTGCGCGGGCGATGGCCCCCGCCGACGACGACCTCGACGAGGTAGACGACGACTTCGACGACGACGACGACGGGATCCAGACGGTCGTCACGGTCGAGGTCAACGGGCTCTCGCTCTTCACCCACCACGGGGTCACGGCGGCCGAGCGCGAGGTCGGCCAGCGGCTGATCCTCGACATCCGGCTCGAGCTCGGCGAGGCCGACGCGACCGTCACCGACCGACTCGAGGACACCATCGACTACGCGCGCGTGTGCGAGGTCGCCGCCCTCGTGGCGACGCAGCGCTCCGACAAGACGCTCGAGCGCCTCTGCGCCGCCGTCGCCGACCGCCTGCTCAAGGACTTCGACGCCCAGGCGGTCTCCGTCAAGGCATCCAAGCCCGAGCCGCCGTTCGCGCTGCCGGTCGACGACGTCTCCGTCGAGGTCTGGCGCGAGCTCGGCGAGATCGACTGACGTCGCGGTGCCGATGGCGATCGGCTACCTCGGGCTGGGCTCCAACGTCGGCGATCGCCGCGCGCAGCTGCAGGCCGCGGTTGACGCGCTGCCGGCGCACGGCGTGCGCGTGCTCGCCAGCTCGTCGACCTATGACACCGATCCCGTCGGGGAGATCCTCGACCAGCCGGAGTTCCTCAATGCCGCCCTGCGGATCGAGGCGGCGCTGGGTCCCGACGCGCTGCTGGACGCCTGCAAGGCCGTCGAGCGCGACCTTGGCCGCTCTGCGGGCGGGCCGCGCCACGGCCCGCGGCCGATCGACGTGGATGTGCTGCTGCTGGGCGACCTGCAGTACGCGACCGACCGGCTCACGCTGCCGCACGAACAGGTCCACACGCGGCGCTTCGTGCTCATCCCGCTGCTCGAGCTCGACTTCGCGCTGACGACCCCCGCGGGCACGCGGCTGGCCGACGCGCTCGCCGTCCTGCCGGTCGACGAGGACGTTCGCCGCGCCGGGCCACCGCTCGCCGTGCCGGAGGCGACTGGGTAGCGTTCCGGACGTGCGTGGGGACCACAGCAGCGACGACGAAGCGGTCGAACACCAGGACGGCGGGCGCCGCCGCACCGCCGCCGAGGAGGCGCGTACGCTGGTCTCGGCGGTGACGGTCGGCTACCTGGCGACGCTCGGCGAGAACGGCGACCCCTGGTGTTCGCTCGTCGTCTACGGCCCCGATCCCGACGGCAACCCCGTCCTGCTCGTCTCGACGATGGCCGAGCACGGGCGCAACCTCGCCAGCGACGCCCGCGCGAGCCTCGCGATCAACGACCCGTCCGCGACGGGCGACCCGCTCGACCGGCCGCGGATCACGCTCGCGGGACGTGCCGTGCAGCCCGAGGGCGAAGCCGCGGAGGCCGCGCTCGACGCCCACGTCGCGGCGATCCCCGGCGCGCGCCTGTACGCCGGCTGGGAGGACTTCTCGCTGTGGATCCTCGAGGTCGAGCGCGTGCGCTGGGTGGGCGGGTTCGCGCAGATGGACACCATCAGCCGCGAGGACTACCGTGCCGCCGAGCCCGACCCGACGCAGCCGATCGCCGCCAAGGCGATCGAGCATCTCAACAAGAGCCACGCCGACGGTCTGCTCGCGATCGCGCGAGAGCTGGCGGGCGCGCGCGGCGCCGTCGCGGCCGTCTGCACGGGCGTCGACCGCTACGGCATCGACCTGAGCTGCACGGGCGCCGGGCAGGCGGCCGCGGCCCGGGTCGAGTTCGATGCGCCGCTGACGCAGGCTGCGGACGTGCGCCCGGCGACCGTCGAGCTCGCCCAGCGCGCGCGGGCGCTGCAGGAGAGCCGCTAGCGCGCGAGCCAGTCCGGCGGGAAGGTCCCGGCGGGGACGTCGCCGGGGAAGTCCGCGAAGAGCTTCGTCGCCAGTGCCTCAGCGGGGCGCCCCGCGAGCAGCGGCCGGGCGTCGCCGATCGTGCCCAGCAGCCGCAGCGAAGATCCGATCTGCAGGTCCGCGGCGCTGGGTCGATCGTCGTCTCGCCCGAGCACGCCGGCGGCGATCACGCCATCGACGTGGTCCAGGTGCGCCGGCAGCGCTCGAAGGTCGGCCCGGACGACGTCGTCGCTCGCCCCGTTCATCCTGCGCTCGACGGCGATCACCGCCGGCGCGACGAGCTTCACGACGGGGCGCGGCAGCCGCGGCAGCCGCGAGGCCGCCTGGTAGCTGGGGATCGCGCGGGGGTTGCGCTTCAGCGCGCCCCACGCGATCCGTCGCGCGAGCGGCTGTAGCACCTCGTCGCCCCAGCGCTCGGCCTCGAGCACGGCGGCGCGGAGGGCGGGCTCGTGCTCGGGCGGCAGCAGCGGCGGGTCAGCCACGAGCTCGTCGAGCTTGCGCATGATCGCGCGCGAGCCGCTGACCTTCTCGCCGCCGTCGAGCTTCAGCGCCGGCACCGTGCGCTCCCCGAAGCGCAGGCGCATCAGCGGCGCGTGCGTCGGGATGAGCAACTCGACGGTCTTGCACGGGATCCCCTTCAGCGCCAGCGCCCTGCGCACGGCCTCCGACGGATGCGACGAGTGGACGACGTAGAGCTTGTGCACCGCCGACAGAGCCTACGGCCCCGCAGGAGGCGCCCCACTACAGTCGCCGGATGCTCCTCGCCGTCGATGTCGGCAACACGCACACGCACTTCGGCACCTTCCGCGGCGACGCGCTCGTCGAGCACTGGCGCTTTGCGACGATCGCCGAGTCGACCGCGGACGAGATCGGGGCGACGCTGCGCAACCTGCTCGAGCTGCGCGGGATCGGGATGGCCGACATCCGCGCCTCGATCGTCTCCTCGACGGTGCCCTCGCTGGCGCCCGCGTGGCTGACGATGGGCGAGCGCTACCTCGGCCACACGATGCTCGAGGTCGGTCCCGGCCTGAAGACGGGGATGGCGCTGCGCTACGACAACCCGCGCGAGATCGGCGCCGACCGGCTCGCCAACGCCGTCGCGATCCGCGAGCGCTTCGGCGGCCCCGCGATCTGCGTCGACTTCGGCACGTCGGTGAACTTCGACATCGTCGGGCCCAACGGCGACTTCCTCGGCGGCGTGCTCGTGCCGGGCGTCGAGATCTCGCTCGCGGCGCTGACGTCGCGCGGGGCGAAGCTGCCGCAGATCGACCTGCTGCCGCCGCGCACCGTGATCGGCAAGTCGACCGTCGACGCCATCCGCTCAGGCGTCATCTACGGCTTCGCGGGCGCGATCGATGGCATCCTGCGCCGCCTGCTCGACGAGCTCGGGGAGGACAGCGACGTCATCGCCACCGGCGGCCTGGCGGGGGCGATCGTCCCGTTCACGGAGCTCATCGACGAGGTCGACGACATGCTCACGCTGACCGGGCTGCGGTTGCTGTACGAACGCAACTCGTAGCGGTCGTGGGTTCGGGTGGGCCGGAGCGCGGCAGGCGGTCCGGCCAGGCTCGGACCTCCCGCTGCACACGCCATTGTCAGCTTGTGCGCTATATCCGCGCACTGACTGACAGGCGTCGCCCGAACCGCGCTTATAGCTCGCCAGCCACAGATCCTCGCGGACGGACGGGCGGGCGAGAGCGGAGCTCCATCCGCGCCTACCATGAACGCCATGGCGCAGCGCACGCTCAACGATCCCTGGCAGCTCGCCCACCTGCACGTCCCCAACCGCGTCGTGCTCGCCCCGCTGGCCGGGATCGGCAACTGGTTCGTGCGCCTGCAGGCCAAGCGCTACGGCGCGGGGATGGTCGTCTCGGAGATGGTGTCGAGCTTCGGCGTGCACCACGGCAACGAGAAGACGACGACCGAGATGCTGCGCATCGAGGCCGCCGAGCGCGCGGGGGGGCCGGTCGCGATCCAGCTCTTCGGCCAGGAGCCCGACGTCATGCGCTCAGCGGCGGCGACGATCGCGCGCGACACCGCCGCCGACTTCATCGACCTCAACATGGGCTGCCCGGTGCCGAAGGTCTGCAAGACCGGCGCGGGCGCAGCTTTGATCGACGACCCCGACCTCGCGGTCGCGGTGGCACGGGCGGCACGCGAGGGCTCGGGGCTGCCGGTCACGGTGAAGATCCGCAGCGGCCGGCGCGTGGGCGCGCGCGACGGCTTCGAGCTTGCCCACCGGCTCGTCGAGGAGGCCGGCGTCGCCGCGATCGGCTTCCACCCGCGCTCGGCGCAGGTGCACCACAAGGGCTCGCCCGACCTCGACCTGGCGCGCGAGCTCGTGCAGACGCTCGGCGCGCCGGTGATCCTCAGCGGCGGGATGAACGACCCGCCGTCGATCCGCCACGCGTTCGAGTACACCGGCTGCGAGGCCGTCATGCTCGCGCGCGGCGCGCTGGGCAACCCGTGGCTGTTCGCGCGGCTGCTGGGCATCCGCGACGAGGAGCCCTCGACGGCTGAGGTGCTGGCCGAGCTCGAGTGGATCATGCAGCGCGCCGTCGAGCACATGGGCGAGCGCCGCGCCGGCCGCTATCTGCGCAAGTTCTATCCGTGGTACGTCGACCGCATGGGCGGCGCGAAGGCGCTGCAGGCGGCGCTGCAGGCGACGGACACGATCGACGAGGCGCGGGCCGTGCTCGCGACGCCGGACCTCGTATCGATTGCCGCTTGACGCGGTGCTATCCTGCGGCGCGCTGCGGACCGGTTCGCCCGCGCCACCCGCCCCGAGGCGGGTTTTCTCTCTCTCCTGCACTTATGCCCAAAGACGTCATCCTCACTCCGAGCGGCCTCGAGAAGCTCAAGGCCGAGCTCGACCTGCTTCAGGGCGACAAGCGCAAGGAGGTCGCCCAGCGGATCAAGGAGGCGCGGGAGTTCGGGGACATCACGGAGAACTCCGAATACGACGACGCCAAGAACGAGCAGGCGATGCTCTAGTCGAGCATCGCCACGCTCGAGGACAAGCTGCGCTCGGCCTCCGTCATTGACCAGTCCGAGCTGAGCTCCGACGTCGTCCGCGTCGGCTCCGTGGTCACCGTCACCGACAAGGCCAAGAAGGGCAAGACGCTCACCTACTCGATCGTCGGATCGACCGAGGCCGACCCCAGCGCCAACCGCCTCTCCAACGAGTCGCCGGTCGGCAAGGCGCTGCTGGGCCACAAGCGCAACGACGTCGTCGACGTCCCGCTGCCCAACGGCAAGAAGCTGCACTACAAGATCACGAAGATCGACGTCGGGCTCTAGCGACTACGCTGGGCGGCGATGGCTGACGAGCTGCTCGCCGTCAGGCGCGCGAAGCTCGACAGGCTGCGCGCCGACGGCATCGACCCCTTCCCGCACGAGTTTCCGGGCGTCGAGCCGACGGCCGACGTGCTGGCGGCCCACGACGCGCTTGCCGACGGCGAGGAGACCGACGTCTCACACCGGGTGGCGGGCCGGCTCGCCGCGCGCCGCGGCCAGGGCAAGATGGCGTTCCTGGACCTCGTCGACCGTTCCGGGCGCCTGCAGCTGCAGGCCCGCGCCGACGTGCTCGGCCCCGAGGCGCACGAGCGGCTGCTCACGCAGATCGACCTCGGCGACATCATCGGCGTCGACGGGAGCGCGCTGCGCACGAAGCGCGGGGAGATCTCGCTGCGAATCGAGGCCTTCACCGTGCTCGCGAAGTCGCTGCGCCCGCCGCCCGAGAAGCACCATGGCCTGCAGGACGTCGAGACGCGATATCGGCGTCGCGAGCTCGACCTCATGGCCAACGAGGACGCGCGCGAGCTGTTCATCGCGCGCGCGAAGACCGTCACCGCCGTCCGGCGCGTCCTCGACGACGCGGGCTTCATCGAGGTCGAGACGCCGATGCTGCACCACGTTGCCGGCGGTGCGCTGGCG
>JAHWJM010000111.1 GCA_019348435.1 Actinomycetota bacterium | reverse complement strand
GCTCGTCAACAACGCCGGCGCCGCCTGGCGTGGGACGTTCGGCGACAAGGGTTGGGAGAACGTGCGCCGCCACATGGAGCTGAACTTCGACGCCCAGGTGCGCCTGACCGAGGCCCTGCTGCCGCTGCTGCGGCGCTCGGCCCCGAGCGCGATCGTCAACGTGGCGAGCACCGCGGGGCGCGTCGGACGTGGCGGCACGGGCGCCTACTCGGCGAGCAAGTTCGCGTTCGCCGGCTGGACGGACTCGCTGCATCTCGAGGAGGCCCGTCACGACGTGCACGTGGGCCTCGTCCTGCCGGGGTTCGTGGCAACGGAGGGCTTTCCGCAGCGCGACCTCGTCGCCAGCCGCCGCACGCGCTGGATCGTCTCGACGCCGGAGAAGGTGGCCGGCGCGATCCTCGACGCCGGCCCGGGCGGCCGCGCCGAGCGCTACGTCCCGCGCGCGTATCGGCTGGCGGCCGTGGCGCGAGCGGTCCTGCCGGGGCTCACGCGCCGGGTGCTGCGCGGCGGCTTGTAGATTGCGCCGGTGTCCTACGCGACGCTGCGCTACGAGGTCGCCGATGCGGTCGCGACGATCGCACTCGACCAGCCCGATACGCGCAACGCGCTCTCCGACGCGCTGCTCGACGAGCTGACGGCGGCGCTCGTCGCCGCGCGCGACGACGACGCCGTGCGGGTGGTGGTGCTCGCGTCGACACACGCGAGCGTCTTCTCCAGCGGCGGCGACCTCGCGGGGTTCGGCGCGACGATGCCGCTCGCCGAGCGCCATGCCGCCAACGGCCGCTTTCCGCACCTCTTCACGCTCATCGGCGAGCTCGGCAAGCCGGTCATCTGCGCCGCCGGCGGGCACGTGCTGGCGGGCGCGCTGGGGCTGGCGCTCGCGTGCGACCTCGTCATCGCCAGCGACCGCGCGACCTTCGGCACGCCGGAGATCAACGTCGGCCTCTTCGCGTTCATGATCGCGGCTCTGATCGGCCGCAACATCGGGCGCAAGAAGATGACCGAGCTGCTGCTGCTCGGGCAGCGCATCGACGCCGCGGAGGCGCTGCGGCTTGGCCTCGTCAACCGCGTCGTGGCGCCCGAGGATCTCGACGCGGCGGTCGCCGACTGGGCCGCCCAGCTCGCGGCGAAGTCGCCGCTGCTGCTCAGGCTCGGCAAGGACGCGCTGTTCGCGCAGCAGGACATGGCGTTCGCCGACGCGCTCGAGTATTTGCGCGGCCAGCTCTCGCTCGCGCAGTCAACCGAGGACGCGCAGGAGGGCATCGCCGCGTTCCTCGAGCGCCGGGAACCGCAGTGGAAAGGCAGATAGCCGCGCTCCTGTGCCGCACCTCCGACCGCGGCGCGCAGGCCGCGGCGGGAACGCGCGAGCTGGCCGAGCTGCTCGGGGCGCGGATCATCGGCGCGCCGGGTGAGGCCCGGACGGCCGACCACCGCGACGACCTGCGCGACGCCCATGGCTGCCTGCTCGAGGCCGGCGGCCAGGTCGACGACGCAATGGAGGCAGACCGCATCCCGATCCTGCTCGCCGGCGAGTGCTCGATCTGCATCTCCACGCTGCCCGTCGTCATCGGGCGCCGGCCGGACGTGCGCGTGCTGTGGCTCGACGCCCACCCGGACTTCAACACGCCCGGTACGAGCCCCAGCGGCTACCTCGGCGGGATGTGCCTTGCGGGCGCCTGCGGCCTATGGGACACCGGCTTCGGCGCCGGCCTCGACCCGGCGCGCGTGATCATGTTCGGTGTGCGCGACGTCGACGGCCCCGAGCGGGTGGCGCTGGATCGCTGCGGCGTGCATCGCCTGGGCGAGCCGGCGCAGCTTCAGGGTATGGAGCTCTTCGTCCACCTCGACCTCGACGTGCTCGACCCGGAGTTTCACCCGGCGAGCTTCCCCGCGCCGCTCGGGCTGGCGCCCGCGGCGCTGGTGGAGGTGCTCTCCTACGTCGTCACGGAGGCGACGCTCGTCGGCGCCGAGATCACGTCGGCGGCGCCGGGCTACGCGCAGCTGGCGGCCGACGCGGCGGCGCCACTGCTGGCGTAGGCGTGTGCTCAGCCCAGTCGCCGCAGCGCGATGAACTGGCCGGCCTCGCCGAATGCCGCGCCCTGCGAGAACGCATAGCCCGAGACGAAGAGCGTCGTGGCTCCCTCGGCATCGGTGAACGCTCGCACCGACGGGTTGCCGAGCGCAAACGGGCCCGCCGGCCCGTGCAGCGCCAGGAGCCGCGCCTCATTGCGATCACGGTCGTAGAGATACCAGCGCCATGTCGAGAAGTCTGCGCGGACGGACTGCGCCTCGAGCACCGCAAAGCGCCGGCCCTCGAAGAGCACGTCGGCGCGGTCGCCGAGGTTGCCGCGTGTGCCGAGCGCGATGAACACATCGTTGACGAGCGGCACGGGCTGCGGTGTCCAGGTTGCCGGGTCGAAGTTCGTCAGCAGGCCGGCCGCCTGCCGATCGACCTCGATGTGCTTCAGGTAGTGGAAGGTGATCTCGAGCTGCGACTCTGCGGGCGTGGCGCCCCAGCGCAGCACGCGCAGCTCCGGGGTCCCCTCGGCGGTTGGAGCGAGCGTCCGCGGCAGGTTGGCCTCGGCGCTGAACGAACCGGCGGTGATCGCGGCCCAGCTCTCGTAGTGGCGGAGCACGATGTTCGACGTGCTGACGTACTGGGCGTCGGGCGCGTCGCGCTCGACGGTGAGCACGAACCCGCCGCCGAGGACGCTGACGAGCGAGGCCTGCGACGCGTGCGCGTCGAGATCGCCGTGATGCGTCCAGTGGCGCAGGTCGTCCGAAGTCGCGACGTGGGTGACGAAGACCCCGCCGATCAGCGAGTGGTAGACGCCGATGAAACGGCCCGGAACGCCGAGACCGGGCGGGGCGTCGATGACCTCGAGGCCGTCGAGCGTCCGGCCGAGGTTGTCGCGCACGTCGGCGTCGAAGCTGTCGGCGCTCGCCGGGTCGAGCAGGGTCGCGAAGCGAACCGCCGTTTCGTCGTCGGGCGTCACGACGAGTTGCGGCGCGTGCGCGCCCTCGCGCGAGGAGAACCTCGCGGGATCGATGAGCGGGCCGCTGACCTGCAGGTTGACGTCGCCGTTGCCGCTCACGGCCCGCGTCACGTCCCACTGCACCCACGTCCCGGCCTGCGCGCCCGCCACCTTCGCGACCGCGAACAGGCTGGGCAGCAGGATCAGCGGCGAGGCCGCGTCCTCGGCGAACGCCGGCACCGTCCGCACCTGGAGGCTCTCGAACGTGGGATCGGTGACACGCAGGCGCAGCACGGCGCGAGCGGGGCGTCCGGACAGGCCGGCGACGCGGAAGCGCAGCAACGTCCGATCCAGCCCGCCGGCGACGAGGGCCGCGCTGCGCCCCGCGGGCGGCGCGTCGCGCAGCGGCGCGCGGGTCGTATCGGCGGCGATCGTGGCGACGGCGTGCGCCGGCGCGGCGGGCCGTCAGCAGCCCGAGCAGGGCTGCGACGCAGACGAGGCTGCGACGGATGGCATCGCGGTCGCGCGCGGCACGATGTCGCAAGATGCCACCCTCCCACACCTCGCGCTCGTTCGTGAACTTGTTGTGACCTGAGTCCTGGCCGGCAGCTGCGCCGGTCATCACGTCGATGGCTGCGCATGGCGACGTGCGCAAGCTCACGCAGCGCCGCGCTGCTGTCGCCGTGCCCTCGCGCGGATTCATCGCGGCGAAGGCGGCGTTGCGCCGCCGTAGTCTCTGCGGCTAGCCCGATGAGCCTCGACGATCCGGTCACCGGCACCTCCGCGAGCCCCGGCGCCGCCACGGCCGGGAGGCTGCCGCTCGCCGGCGTCCGCGTCCTGGACCTCAGCCGCCTGCTGCCGGGCGGCTTCTGCTCGCTGCTGCTCGCCGACTACGGCGCCGACGTGCTGAAGGTCGAGGACGTCGGGATGGGCGACTACATCCGCTGGTCGCCCCCGTACGTCGAGGGCGCGGCGCAGAGTGCGCGCTCGGCGCTGTTCCTCGCGCTGAACCGCAACAAGCGCTCGATCCGGATCGACCTCAAGCAGCAGGCGGCGCGCGAGGTGCTGCTCGCGCTCGTGCGCGAGCACGACATCGTGCTCGAGTCCTTCCGGCCGGGCGTGCTCGACCGCCTCGGCGTCGGCTTCGACGCGATGCGCGAGGTGAACTCGAAGCTCGTCTTCTGCTCCATCACGGGCTACGGCCAGGACGGGCCGCTGCGCGACCGCGCCGGCCACGACATGAACTACCTCGCGCTGACCGGCCTGCTCGGGCTGACGGGCGAGCCGGGCGGGCCGCCCGTTCAGCCGGCGGGCCAGATCGCGGATCTCGGCGGCGGCGCGCTGATGGCGGCGTTCGGGATCCTCGCGGCGCTGCGCGAGGCCGAGCGCACGGGGGAGGGGCAGCTTGTGGACGTCGCGATGGCCGACGGCGGGCTGTCGTGGCTGGCGCTCGTCGCCGCCCGCTTCTTGAACGCGGACGGTGCCGAGCCACCGCAGCGCGGCATGCTCGAGCTCGCCGGCGGGCTGGCCTGCTACCGGCCCTACGCCTGCGCCGACGGCCGCTGGGTCGCGCTGGGCGCGCTGGAGCGAAAGTTCTGGGACGCGTGGTGTCGCGGCGTCGGCCGCGACGATCTCGTCGGGGAGCAGTTCGCCGCGCCCGGCAGCGAGGCGCACGCCGAGGTTCAGGCGATCTTCGCTGCTCGCAGCCGCGCCGAGTGGGAGGCGTTCGCGATCGAGCACGAGTGCTGCCTGGAGCCCGTGCTCGACCTCGACGAGGCGCTGTCGTCAGAGCACGTTCGCGCGCGCGAGATGGTCGTCGGGCTCGATCAGCCCGGCGCCGCCGGGCCGGTGTCGCTGCTCGGCGCGCCCGTCAAGCTCTCGCGCACGCCGGCGGACACGAACCGCCTGCCCGGCCCGCAGCTCGGCGAGCACACCGAGGCGGTGCTGCGCGCGGCCGGCTATGACGACGACCGGATCGCGCAGCTCATCGGCGCCGGCGCGGTGGCGGGCCCGCCGGACGAGGCCGCGCCGGTCCCCGGCTCCTTTCTCGCCTAGCAAGCCGCAGAAGGGGTAGACGGTCGCGGACCTCACCCCTGCGAAGGAGCACCGCATGAGCGATCCCGACGATGGCAGCACCACCCTCACCGACGACGAGATGCAGACGCAGCGCTTCGACGGCGCGGCGGCCGCGGTCACGGACGACGCAGGTGACGTGTCCGACACCACCGACGACACAGGTGACGTGTCCGACACCACCGACACCGGTGACGACTCCGGCGACGCCACGGACACGAGTGACTCCGGCGACGACAGCTAGCGACCTTGCGGCGGCGCCCGCACCCGCGCGGGCGCCGTCGGCCTTCGAGCTGACGCTGGACCCGTACTCGCAGGGCGAATTCCTGGAGGAGTACTGCGACCGCCGGCCGCTCATCGTCGAGCGCCGCGAGGCAGGCCGCTTCGAGAGTGTTCTGTCGGACGCCGACGTCGAGCGCCTCGTCTGCGAGACCGCTCTTCGGTCGCCGGCGTTTCGCCTCGTTCGCGACGGCGCGCAGCTGCCGCTCACCGGCTACACGAAGGACATCCCGTGGCGGCCCGGCAGCTTCGCCGCAACCGCGGTCGTCGATCGCGTCGCCGAGGAGCACGCGGCGGGCGCGACGATCGTCCTCCAGGCGCTGCACCTGCACCACCACCCAGCCGCGCTGTACTGCCGCAGTCTCGAGGTTGCGCTCGACTGGCCGGTGCAGGCCAACGCCTACTGCACGCCCGCGTCCTCGCAGGGCTTCGCCGTGCACCACGACACCCACGACGTGTTCGTGCTGCAGGTCTCCGGAAGCAAGCGCTGGCGCATCTACGCGCCGCTCGTCGAGTTGCCCTTGAAAGACCAGCGCTGGTCGGCGGCCGCCGGAGCTGAGGTCGGCGAGCCGCTGCACGACATCACGCTGCGCGCCGGCGACACGCTGTACATCCCGCGCGGCTGGCCGCACGAGGCTGCCGCGACCGACAGCGCGTCGCTGCACATCACCGTCGGCCTGCACCCGCCGACGCGCCTGGAGGCGATGCGCGCCGCGCTCGCCGACTGCGCGGAGGACGTCGAGTTCCGGCGCGCGCTCGACCCCGGCGGCAAGCTGCCGGGCGAGCTGATCGAGCGCCTCGGGGTCCGGTTGAGCGAGCAGGAGGTCGCCCGCCGCGCGCGCCGGCGCTTCGTCGACACGCGGCACCCGATCCTCGACGGCCAGCTCACGCAGGTGCGCGCGCTCGACGCGCTCACGCTCGACACGCCGCTGGTGCGCCGCACGACGGTGATCGCCGATCTCGAGCCGTGCCCCGGCGGCGGTATCGCGCTGCGCTTCGAGGGCAAGGAGGTGCGCTTCCCCGCGCAGGCTGCCGATGCGGTCGCGGCAGCGCACGCTGCGGGAGCACCGTTCACGGCCGCGGAACTGCCGGGCCGGCTCGACGCCGCCGGTCGGCTCGTGCTCGTCAGGCGCCTCGTGCGCGAGGGGTTCCTGCTGGCGCCCGGCGCCGGGGCGGGCTGACGCAGCACGGCTCAACCAGCGCAATTGCTAGCGCTCATGGTCGGCGGCGTACGCCTGGAGCGCTGCCTGCGCATCGTTTGCGTGCAGTCGAAAGGGCCCGCGGCGAAGCGTGTCGCCCACTGCGTTGAGAGATTCGCGCAGAGCTGTTGCTGCCGGTTGGGCTTCAGGCGGCACGTCGTCACGCACGAGGGCGTGCTGCAGGCGCCAGAGTGCCGGCGGCAGCGAGAGGTCGGCCGCTGGACCGTGGAAGAAGTAGCTGGAGGGGTACTGGACGAGGTCGACACCGACCGTGTGGAGCTGTTCGCTGAGGTTGTGCAGCACGAGCGCGAGCACGCACGGCGGGTCGCCCTCGACCAGTCGCGCCTGATCGCCATCACCGGTGACGAGGGCGTTGATGCGGCTTGCCAGCGCGCGGCGGCGCATCAGCGCCGGATAGATCGACAGCACCCAGCTGATCGCGGCGCTCAGCAGCGCAAAACCGACGAGTGCCTCGATGACGAGCGCGATCCGCAGCGCTGTCTGTTCGGCCACGATGTCGCCGAATCCGAGCGTCGAGAGCGCGACCGCCGAGAGATAGACGGCGTCGAGCAGGTCGTCCTGCTCGGACGCCTGGATTCCCTCGGCGACCTGAAAGGCGCCTGGCATCTGCGGCCAGTACACCAGCGCCCAGCCCACGACGATCATCAGCGTCCACGTCACGATGCTTGACACGACCGCTACTGGGCCGGCGAGAGCGCTCGCGCGGCCACCGAGGCGCCGCGCAGCACGCCAGATCATCCCGAAGATCGCGGGGGTCAGCTGGCCGATCCCGCTGGGGTGCAGCAGCGTGTGAAAGACCTCGCGCAGCGCCGCGGCGACGAGCAGCAGTCCGGCCGCTGTGACGAGCCAGTCGATCGCGCTCACGCCGTCGGACAGGGCGCGGTCGCGCTGAAGGCCGGCGCGTTGAGCGACTGGCGAGCTGCTCGGGCCTGCATGTGTTGCATCTGAAGGTCTCCCGCTCGCTGCCAGAGCCCCATGCCCGCCTCGCCGTGCTGCTCGCACTCGTCGCCGCATGACTTGCAGGACTGCACGCAGGCCTCGACGATCGCGCGCGTGACGTTGGCGTCGTATTCGGTTTGGCGGCTGACGACGCGGCCGGTGGTCTGGCAGATGTCGGCGCAGTCGAGGTTGGTGCGGATGCACTTGGTCAGATCCGCGACATTGGGTTCGCTCAGGCAAGCGTCGGCGCATGCTGTGCACGCTTCGGCGCATCCGATGAGCGTGTCGATCGCGCTGGCGAGCATCCTACGGTCCAGGTTGATCGGCTGCGGGTAGGTCTGCAGCATCGGCATGGTGGTGGACGTCATTTCGTGGCTCCTTTGAGCGCCGAGCGTGAACATGTTGATGTGCGGCAGAC
>JAHWJM010000110.1 GCA_019348435.1 Actinomycetota bacterium | reverse complement strand
GACGGCGAGCAGGCCGACGCCGCGCTCTCCGCACTGCGGTCCTCGAAGCGGATGCGGCGCCTGGTGCAGGACCTCCTCCTGCTGGCCCGCGCCGACGCGCAGCGCGTCGCCGCCCACGAGCCGCTCGACGTGGGGCAGGTGGTCGTCGAGGCGGCCGCCGAGCTCGAGCCGGTCGCGGACGGCCACCACATCAGCGTCGACGCCCCGCGCGTCCTCGTGGAGGGCGCGCGCGACGAGCTGCACCGGCTCGTGCTCAACCTGCTCGAGAACGCGCTGAAGCACACGCCGCGCGGCACGACGGTGCGGGCGTCCGTCGGCCAGCGCGACGGACGCGTGCTGATCGCGGTCGAGGACGACGGTCCCGGCATCCCGCCCGAGCTGAAGGACCGCGTGTTCGAGCGCTTCGTGCGCGGCGTCGGCGACCGCGGCGGCTCGTCCGGCCTCGGCCTCTCGATCGTGCACGCCGTCGCGCAATCGCACGGCGGCAAGGTGACGGTCAAGTCGCCCGCGACGAACGGCGCAAGCCGTCGGCACGGCACGCGCTTCGAGGTGACGCTGCCGGCCTCGAGCAGCGCGCAGCACGCCGACGCCGCGGCGACCGCCGACAGCGCCTGAGGCAGTCGCGATGTCCCCCGGTCGCCTGCTGCGCCGAGGCTGCGCCGTTGCAACCGGGTTGGCGCTCGCGCTGGCGCTCACCGCGCCGAGCTCCGGCCACGGCGCGCGCCGCCACGCCGCCAACAACACGTTCCGCGCCTCGCTCATCTCCGAGTGCGTGCCGGTCCGCGACCGGGCGCGCACGCCGGCGGTCGCATTCGACGCCACGCGGCTGCCGTTCGAGCTGGCGACCGGCGACGAACCGGGCACGCGCCCGCGCTGCCGCCCCGACGAGCTGCGCCTCCTGCGCCTGCAGACGCTGAGCATCGCCGGCGAGCACACCTACGTGCGCCGCGGCGGGTGCGCATTGCCGTGCGTCGTGCGCCAGGCGACGGTGCACGTGCCCGCGAGCGCGCTCAGGCGCCGCGTCAGCCTCCTGCCGATCGTGGCGCGCAACGGCAACGGCGCGGCAGTGGCCGGCTGCCGGCGTACGCTCCACAACGCGCCGCAGCGCGTGAGCCCGACGCTGCGGCGGATGTTCTACAAGACGCCGAGCGAGCTGCGCCGCCGGCGCAACGCCGGCCGCTCGGGCGGCGACGGCGCGCGCTGGTCGAACTACGGCGATCCGGGCGCCACCTACGCGTCCGCCGGGCGCTCGGCCACGCACTACAACTACCTGCTCTGGAACCTGCCGCGCACGCGGCGCGGCCTGCTGCCCGGCGGCGGCATCGTCCAGGCGATCCTGCCCGCCGGGACGCGGCTTGCGCTCTGCGCGGGCGAGCGCCTGCGCCTGCCGTCCTTCGATCGCCGGGGCGCCACCAACGGGCACGTCGACTTCGGCTACGCCAAGGTTCGCGGCGCGTCCCCGGCCGGCGGCTCCTATGCGATCTACGGCTGGGTGCTCGTCGGCTATCGCTACCGCGACCGGGCCTACACGCCGACGACGACGAGCAGGCCATCGCCGTAGCTCAGGGCTGCTTCACGCGATCTTCGGCGTCGGCGCGCTCGCGCCGATCATCGACGAGAAACGCCCCGATCGTGCCGGCCAGCGACGCAACCACGACGAGGCCGAAGGCGAAACCGGCGAGCATCGCCAGGCGGGCGCCGGTGGTCGTCGGAGACGGGTCGGCGTGCAGCGCGATGACCACGCCCAGCGCCCATAGGACGGCGTCGCCGAACGAGCTGAACGCCGGCTGCGCGGCGTCGCGCTCGAAGAGGTACGCCAGCTCGGCGACCGCCACCGCGACCACGGTCGCCAGCGCGCCGAGGTACGCCAGCCGCGTGCTCAGCAGCTTGCGCGCCGTTCCCGCCACGCGGTAGGACGACGTCACGACGCGCGCTGCCGGCAGCGCCCGGCCCAGTCGCAACAGACGCAGGAAGCGCAGAAACCGCAGCGTGGGGATCAGGATCGCGACGACGCGGATCCAGTGGCGGCGCAGGTAGCGCAGACGCTGCGGCGCGAGGTACAGATGGGCGACGAACTCCGTCAGGAACAGGGCCCAGATGACCCAGCCGGCGATCGACAGCACCTGCGTCGCGCCCGGGGTCAGGTCGACCGCCAGCTCGTAGCCGACGAGCAGCGCGAACAGCACGCCCAGCCAGGCCATGAACGGATCCGCCCGCTCCAGGGCGATCTCGAGCCGCGCTTCGAGTTCGTGCTCGGCGCTGGCGCTCTCCTCCTGTGCCGAAGCCACCGCCTACTCGCGCTCGCTGCCGCCGGAGCCGATCATCCAGTTCGCCATCCGGGCCAGCGGCCCGCGCCCGGCGGAGCTGCCGACCTTGACGATCACGCTCAAGGCAAGCGTCGTGGCGACGCCCGCCAGGATGCGGATCCACCAGTCCGCGGAGATTCCGATGCCCACGGTCACACCGATGCTCAACAGGACACCGAGCAGGGTGATCCCGCCCGTCGTCAGGCTCAGCGACCGGCTGGTGCGCTCTGTGCTCACGCTCCGCGCCCCTACCCGCTGGCGGCACGTCGCAGCACCTCGAGCCCCGGCCCGCCCTACACCTCGACGACGACGGGCAGCACCATGGGGCGGCGCTTGATCTTGTCGTAGACGAACGCCGCGAGGTCGTCGTGGAGGATCTCCTGCAGCAGGTCGATCTCGCGGATCTCGTCGCGCGCTGCGCGCTCGAGCGACTGCTCGACGCACGAGCGCAGCTGGTCGATCAGCTTCTCGGCGTCGACGGCGTACGGCACGCCGCGGAAGATGACCTCCGGCTCGGCGACCGACGAGCCGTCCTGCTCGGAGATCGTGGCGACGACGACGAAGATCCCGTCGGCCGACAGCATGCGCCGGTCGCGCAGTGCCACGTCGGTGACGTCGCCGATGTCGACCCCGTCGACGAAGATCATCCCCGACTGGACCTTCTCGCCCCAGCGCGCGCCCTTGGCGTCGAGCTCGAGCGGCAGCCCGTTCTCCCCCTTGAAGATGTTGTCGCGGCTGACCCCGACGGACTCCGCGAGCTGGCCGTGCAGGTGGATGCGCTTGTGGTCGCCGTGAAACGGCATGACGTAGCGCGGTCTTGTCAGGTTGAGCATGAGCTTGATCTCCTCCTGATAGCCGTGGCCGGAGGCGTGGATCGGCGCGTCCTTCGTCGTGATGACGTCACAGCCGATGTGGTAGAGGCGGTCGATCGTCTCGTTGACGGCGCGCTCGTTGCCGGGAATCGGCGTAGCGCTGAAGACGACGGTGTCGCCGGAGTGCAGCTCGACCTGGGGGTGGTCGCGGTGCGCCATGCGGCGCAGCGCGCTGAGCGGCTCGCCCTGGGAGCCCGTCGAGATGATCACGATCTTGTGGTCGGGGAACTGCGCGATCTCGCGCGGCCCGATGATGATGCCTTCGGGGACCCTGATGTGCCCCAGCGAGCGGCCGATGTTCGTGTTCTTCTTCATCGAGCGCCCGACGAGGACGACCTTGCGGTCCAGCGCCGCCGCGGCGTCGACGACCTGCTGCACGCGATGGATGTTCGATGCGAACGAGGTGACGATGATCCGTCCCGTGCAGCGGCTGAACACGTCGCGCAGGTTCGGTCCGGCGACCCGCTCGCTCGGAGCGAAGCCGGTGCGGTCGGCGTTCGTGGAGTCGCCGCACAGCAGCAGCAGCCCGTCACGGCCCAGCTCGGCGAGGCGCGCGACGTCGGCCGGGCGGCCGTCGACCGGCGTCTGGTCGAACTTGTAGTCGCCGGTGACGAGGATCGTGCCGAGCTCGGTCTTGACCGCCACCGCGTTCGCATCGGGGATCGAGTGCGTCATGTGGATGAGCTCGAGATCGAACGGCCCGGCCTCGATGACCTCGCCGTCGCGCACGTCCTCGACGTGGACCTCGCGCGAGAGCTTGTGCTCGTCGAGCTTGGAGCGCGCCATCGCCATCGTCAACGGTCCGCCGTAGACGGGCGGCGCGTCGTGGACGCCCAGCTCGCGCAGCAGGAATGGCAGGCAGCCGAGATGATCCTCGTGGCCGTGCGTCACGACGATCGCCTCGATGTCCGACACGCGGCCGCGCAGGTAGGCGAAGTCGGGCAGGACGAGGTCGATGCCCATCATCTCGGCCGTCGGGAAGCGCAGCCCCACGTCGACGAGCACGATCCTGTCCTCGTACTCGACGACGGTCATGTTCTTGCCGATCTCCCCGAGGCCGCCAAGGGGAAGGACGCGCAGCGAGCTTGCGGTCAAGCCGCCGCCCCGACGAGCAGCCCGCGCTCGGTCAGCATCGCGCGGATCGTCGCCGTCTCCTGCTCGTCGCACTCGACGTAGGGCAGTCGCGGAGCGCCGACGTTGTGGCCGAGCAGGTTCAGCGCCGTCTTGTTCGCGACGGCGGCGGGCGCAACGCTCATCGCCTCGAAGACCGGCAGCAGGCTCTTGTGGATCGCGGCGCGCTCATCCGGCTCGTCGACCATCCGGCGCATCTCGAGGCCGACGATGTGGCTCGACGTGAGGATGCCGCCCGGCTCGCCCATGTCCAGCACGCGGGCGAGGATCTCGTCGTTGCCGGCGTAGATCCGCAACCCGTCGACCGGCGCCAGGTTGTCGTTGTTGGCCTGCTTGACGGCCTCGATGTGGTCGAGCTGCGCCAGCTCGGCGAGCAGGTCGTTGGGCATGTCCGAGCCGGTGCGCTGCGGGATGTTGTAGAGCACGATCGGGCGGTCGGCGACCCGGCTGACCTCGCGGTAGTGGGCGATGATCCCGCGCCGGTTGGGGCGGTTGTAGTACGGGTTGACCGACAGCAGCGCGTCCGCGCCGCGCTCGCAGGCGCCTTCGGTCAGCGCGACCGCGTGGCGGGTGTCGTTGGAGCCGACGCCGGCGACGATGGTCGTCCCGGGCGGCTTGGCCTCGACGGCGACCTCGATGACGCGCAGGTGCTCGTCGTCGTCGAGCGTCGCCGCCTCGCCCGTCGTGCCGCAGACGACGAACCCGTCCGAGCCGTTGGCGGCGAGATGGCGCATGAGGGCGACGAGCGCCTGCTCATCGACGCCGCCCGCCGCGTCGAATGGGGTGACGATCGCGGTGAGGATGGCTCCAAGACCGGGCACCGCCTCAGTATCGCAGCCGGACTGACGGACCCGGCGGCATCCCCGCGCCTACCCGATGGCGTCGCCGAGCGCCGCAAGCTCGTCGTACAGCGCACTCAGCCGCTCGCGCCCGAAGCGCTTCTCCACGACGGCATGCATCTGCTCCCAGCCGACAAGCGCGCCGGACAGGACCCGCGAGCCCTCGAGCGTCAGCGAGACGATGCGCACGCGCCGGTCGTCCTCGCTCTCGCTCGTGCGCACGAGTCCGCGCTCCTCGAGCACCTGAACGTTGCGCGTCAGCGTCGTGCGGTCGAGCGAGAGCGCGTCGGCGAGCACCGACACCGAGACGTCGCCGGCGGAGGCGAGGCAGACGAGGATCGGCAGCTGCGTCGCCTTCAGCCGGCTGGCGGCGAGCGCGTCCTCGTAGAGCTCGGTGACGCCGCGCATCGCGCGGCGCAGCTGGTTGCAGGCGCACGCGGCGCGCACCTGGGCGCAGAGATCGAGCTCGTCGGCCGTCAGGTAGTTCACATGACGTTGCATACACATAGTGGCCGGAAGCGTCAACGCTGCATGCCAGACTGCGTCTCGATGACAGAGCGCGCGCAGGACGCCTCACCGCGCGATCCGGCGGCCCGCGAGCTGGTCGCGGAGGTGATGGGCGTGCGCTGGAGCGTGCCCGACGGCGACTTCGCGGTGCTCGACGCCGTTTCGGACGATGGTGAGCCGGTCGTGCTCGTCGGCGCGCTCGGGCACGTGCGCGAAGGCGAGTCGGTCGCGGCCGGTGGCGGCTGGCGCTGCCATCCGCGCCACGGCTGGCAGTTCAGCGTCGAGCGCGTGCGGATCCTCGAGCCGGTCAGCGACACCGCGGTGGCGTCGTACCTGGAGTCCGTCAAGCACATCGGCCCGCGCGGAGCCACGCTGCTCGTCGACCGCTACGGCGCCGGCGAGGTGCTCGCCGCCATCGATCGCGACCCGGAGGGAGTGCTGCGGGGCGTGCCCGGCATCGGTGCCCGGCGGCTCGGCGCGGCGGTGCAGTCCTGGCGCGACCAGCGAGAGCTGCGCGAGCTGCGGCTGTTTCTCGACACGCACGGCGTCGACGCCGCCTCGGCCGGGCGGATCGCACGGCACTTCGGCGCCGGATCGATCGCGCGCCTGCAGCGCGAGCCCTACGCGATCTGCGAACTCGACGGGATCGGCTTCGCGACGGCCGACGCGCTCGCGCGGGCGCTCGACACCCCGCTGAATGCGCCCGACCGGCTGGCCGCCGGGGTGCTGCATGCGCTCAACCAGGCGCAGGCCGACGGCCACTGCCACCTCCCCCGCGCCGAGCTCCTCGTGCGAGCGTCGCGCCTCCTCGGCGGCGAGGTCGACGTCGACGAGGCGATCGACGCGCTCGCCGCGCGCGGCCGGGTGGTCGTCGACGACGCGGGTCGGGTGAGCGAAGCGCGCCTGCACGCCGTCGAGCAGCGTCTGGCCGGGCACGTTCGGCGGCTGCTCGACGACGAGCCCGCGCTGGCGCTGCGCGACGTGAAGCGTCCCGCGCGCGGCGCCTTCGTCCCCAGCGACGACCAGTGGCGCGGCGTGACGCAGGCGCTCGAGCATCGGCTCTCGATCCTCACCGGCGGGCCGGGCACGGGCAAGAGCGCGACGATGCGCACGCTCGTCGACCTGCTCAAGGCGCACCGCAAGAGCGCGCGGCTGTGCGCGCCGACCGGCAAGGCGGCGCGACGGCTGAGCGAGCTGACGGGCGTGGATGCAACGACGATCCACCGGCTGCTGGAGTGGGCGCCCGACGGTGGCTTCACGCGCGACGGCGCAAACCCGATCGACGGCTGCGATGTGCTGATCGTCGACGAGGCCTCGATGCTGTCGGTCCACCTCGCCGAGGCGCTGCTGGCGGCGGTCGGGCCGCGCACCCACGTGCTGCTCGTCGGCGACGTCGACCAGCTCGCGCCGGTCGGCCCCGGCCGCGTGCTCGAGGATCTGCTCGAGCTCGAGGGGCGCGCCGACGGCGGCCGGGTGGTGCCCGCCACGCGGCTGACCGAGGTCTTCCGGCAGGCCGCGCGCTCGCTGATCGTGCGCGCCGCCCACGCGATCAACGCCGGCGAAGTGCCCGACGGCGCCGCGCGAGCCGACGACGTGCGCGACTTCTTTCTCATCGCGCGGGAGGGGCCGCGGGCGATCTTCGACGAGGTCTGCGAGCTCGCCGCAACGCGTCTGGCCTCCCACTACGAGTTCGATCCGGCCGCCGACGTCCAGGTGCTCGCGCCGATGCACAAGGGCCCGCTGGGGATCGACGCCCTGAACGCCGAGCTGCGCGCGCGCCTGAACCCCGATGGCGCGCCGATCGCCGGCACGGGGCTGCGCGTCGGCGACAAGGTGATGCAGACGCGCAATTCCTACGAGCACGACCTCTTCAACGGCGAGCGCGGAGTGCTGCTGCACCACGACGACGAGCGCGACCGCGTCCTGTTCGGCGGCGAGGACGGGCGCCGCGTGTCGCTGCCCCTCGATGCCCTCGACACGCTGCGCCTCGCGTACGCCGCGACCGTCCACAAGGCGCAGGGCTCGCAGGCGCGGGCGATCGTCGTCCCGGTGTTCCGCGGCCACCAGATCATGCTCACCCGCAACCTCGTCTACACCGCGGTGACGCGCGCGCAGGAGGTGTGTGTCGTCGTGGGCGAGCCCGCCGCGCTCGCGCTCGCCGTGGGCCGCACAGACGCGCGGCGACGCCACACGCGGCTCAGCGAGCTCGTGGCGGTCCGGCCGCGTGGCGGCTGACCAGCGATATCCGCTCGTCAGCCGAGAGCGGTTCATCCC
>JAHWJM010000010.1 GCA_019348435.1 Actinomycetota bacterium | reverse complement strand
ACATTGGCCGGATGGCCGTCCTCGCCCCCAGCCAGCTCCTCACCGAACGCTCCGCGACGGATCTCGCACGCGCGATCCGCACGCAGGAGACGAGCTCCCGCGATGTCGTCGAGGCGCACATCGAGCGCATCGAGTACATGCACGCACGCCTCAACGCCGTCGTCGTCGACCGCTTCGACGCCGCCCGCGCCGAGGCCGACGCCGCCGACGCACTGGTGGCCGCGACGCCTAACCCCGACGAGCTGCCGCCCTTCCTCGGCGTCCCCTGCACGATCAAGGAGTCGAACGCGATGGAGGGGATGCCCAACTGCGCCGGGCTCATCTCGCGCAACCAGTACCGCAGCACGGAGAACGCGCCGACCGTCCAGCGCATGTTCGACGCGGGCGCGATCCCGCTCGGCCTGACGAACACGCCCGAGCTGTGCCTCTGGATCGAGACCGAGAACCGCCAGTACGGGCGCACGAACAACGCCTACAGCGCCGCCCGCACGGCCGGCGGATCGTCCGGCGGGGAGGGCGCCGTCGTCGGCTCGGGCGGCTCGCCTGTCGGCGTCGGCGCCGACATCGGCGGCTCGATCCGCATTCCGGCGCTCTTCAACGGCGTCTTCGGGCTCAAGCCGTCGCCCGGGGTCGTCCCGAGCACCGGCCAGTTTCCGACGACGCACACCGAGATCGCCGCGCAGATGCTCACGATCGGCCCGATCGTGCGCCGTGCGGAGGACCTCTGGCCGATGCTCAAGGTGCTCGCCGGCCCGGACGGAATCGACCCGTACGTGCGCGAGGTGCAGCTCGGCGACCCCGCCGACGTCAGCATCGCCGGCCTGAAGATCCTGCTCAGCGAGGGCACGTCGTACAAGAACGTCAGCCGCGAGCTGCGCGCCGCGCGGATGCGCGCCGCGGAGGCGCTCGAGAAGGCCGGCGCGATCGTCGAGACGGTGTCGCTGAAGTCGATGAAGAAGGCCATGGAGCTCTACCTCGCGGTGCTCAAGCTCGAGGCCGGCGTCAGCGTCGCCGACCTCATCGTCGCTGAGGGCTCGGCCGCGATGAGCCTGCGCGGCGGCCTGCGGCGCAAGGGGCCGCACACGCGGGCGCTGCGCCTGCTGCTCATGAGCGAGTGGCTGACGGGAAAGTTGCCGCAGGGCCGGATGACGAAGGCCGCCGCCACCCGTGCGGCGTTCGCCGAGGAGGTCTGCGGGGTGATCGGCGACGGCGTGCTGCTGCACCCGTCGCATCCCCGTGTCGCGCCGCGCCACGGCCAGACGGTCGGCAAGCCGTGGCTGCTGACGACGACCGCGGTCTTCAACCTCGCGGGCACGCCCGTCGCGCAGATACCGCTCGGGCTCAACAAGCAGGGTCTGCCGCTCGGCGTGCAGGCCGCGGCCGGGCCCGACAACGACCATCTGGCGATTGCGGTCGCGCTCGAGCTCGAGCGGGCGTTCGGCGGCTGGGTGCCACCGAACGACCTCGTCGCGCCGCGGTGAGCGAGCCGGTCGTCCACCACTGCCTGTTCTACGACTACGTCGAGGACGTCGTGGCCAAGCGCGCGCCGTTTCGCGACGACCACCTCGCGCTCGCGCGCGAGTGGAAGGACGACGGGCGGCTCGTCATGGCGGGCGCGCTCGGCAACCCGCCGCACGGCGCGCTGTTCGTCTTTCGCGTCGACGACCCCGCTCAGGTCGACGAGTTCGTCGCCGCCGACCCCTATGTCTCGGGGAGGATCGTCACCGGGCACCGCGTCGTGCCCTGGAACGTGGTCATCTGATCGCAGCAGGCGCAAGCCCCCGCCCAGGCCGTAGCCTACGCCGATGTCCGACGACGACGACGGCCTCGACGCGCTCTCATCCGAGGAGCTGCACGATCGCGCGGTGCGCTACGCGCTGCGCCACCTCGACATCCCGTTCTTCGTTCGCCTGATGGAGGCGCTGCCCGTCGCCGAGGCCGCCACCGGCGACATCGACGCCGCCGAGGCCGACGCCCTCACGCTGCGCGCGCACATCGACGACGTGACCGACGCCGGCCAGGGTGAGGTCGCCGAGTTGCTGCGCCCCCTGTACCTCGATTACCTGCGCACGCACGGCGTCGAAGCCGAGTAGCCGGGCGCCTCGGGGCGGCGCCGGTTCCAGGCCCGCGGCAGCAGCGGACCGGCCGCGATCGTCGAGACGAGCCCGACAAGCGTCAGCGTCGCGTGCATGCGCGCGTCGATGATCCCGGCGTCGAGCACGTCGAGCGAGATCGCGATCGTCATGATCCCGCCGCACTGCAGCAGCGCGCCGATCGCGCGCGCGTCGCGCGCGTCGAAGCCGGCGAGCCGCGCCGCGGCGTGGGCGACCGCCAGCTTGACGGCCGTCACCGCGACCAGCAGCGCCAGCACCGGCCCGAGCACGCCAGCGCCGAGCTCGCGTAGGTCGGTGTGCAGCGCCGCCAGCCCGAGGAAGACGGGCAGCATCACGCGCCGCACCGCGCCCCCGAGGTAGCGCTCGACCGCACGCGCGGTCGTACCGCCCGTGCGGACGGCGACCCCGATCACCAGCGGCCCGATCAGCAGGCTCGACAGCAGCGCGTCACCCACGAGCCCCGACAGCACCGCAAGCGCCACGACGCCGACCAGCGCGAGCACGGGCGACAGCGCGAAGCGCCGCCACCGCGCGAGCGCGACGACGAGCGCCAGCACGAGCACCCCGACGCCGACGCGCAGCGCGACCCGCCCGCCGGCGGGCACGTCGCCGCCGTCGATCGCCACCGCCGAACCGATCAACGCCAGCGCGGTGACGCAGGTCGCGGCAACGATCACGATCGCGCCCACGGCGCTGTGCGCCATCGCGCGGTCCTCCAGGATCCGCGCGACGATCGGCACCCCGTTGGCCGCCAGCCCGGCGGCGAGCGCGATCACGAACGCGCCGTCGCCCACCCCGGGCGGCTTCCATCCCCCGGCCTCGATGAACAGCGGCCCGGCGACGATCGCCAGCGCCACCATCGAGGCGCTCGTCGCCGCCGTCAGCAGCGCGATCGTCCCGACCCGTTCACGCATCGGCGCGGGATCGATGGAGATGCCGATCAGCAGCATGTAGAGGATCAGCCCCAGCCCGCCGACGACGGTGACGAGCGCGACCGCGGCGTCCGGAAAGAGATCGCCGAGCCGGCCGCGGGCCTCCTGGCCGGGCACGAGGCCGGCGATCTGGCCGCCGAGCAGCACCGCCGCGGCAAACACGGCTGCCATCTCGCCGGCGATCCGCGGCTGGCCCAGCCACCGCATGAGCATCCCGCCCAGCCACGCCACGGCAGCGATCGCGGCGACATCGAAAACGGCGAGCAGCCAGTGCACGGACGCCATTGTCGAGGGACCTCGTGCGGGGCGACGGCAGGGCCTATGATCGGTCGCGCCGCAGCCGGTGCGGACCGATCTACCTCGGAGCCCCATGACGACTCCCTCGCGCCAGCCCGCTGAAGCGACCGTGCCGGAGACGTGCATCGCCGCAGGCGCCGTCCTGCACGACCGCGACGGCCACGTCGTCGTCGCCCACTACGGCTCGGTGCCTGGCGAGATCGCCGTCTGCATGAAGAGCGTCGGGCTCGCCGACCACTCCGACTACGGGGTGCTCGAGCTGCGCGGCGACAGGGCGCTGCTCGACCGCGCGCTCATCGACCGCTTCGGCGACCCGCCGCTGGCGATCGGCAGCGCGCGGCGCCTGCGCAGCGTCTGGTATCTGCGCCTGGACGCGCGCCACATCCTGCTCGTGGGCCCGCATGCCGCGCTCGCCTCCGGGCCGGCGATCGGCCGCGGCCGCGACCGCTCGGACCTGCCGCACCGCGACATCGGCGCGTCGCTCGCGATCCTCGGCATCATCGGCCCGCGTGCCGGGCGGCTGCTGGCGAAGGCGGACCTGCCGGCGGAGCTGGCGATCGGCGCGATCGGCGCCGACACCGGCGATCCGAGCGTCGTGGCGATCCTGCGCGAGAGCCCGCGGCGCTACCTCGCGCTCGTCCGGGCGGACGCGGCAGACGCGTTCTGGACGCGGCTTGTGACGGCCGGCGAGCCGCTCGGCGCCGCCTTCGTCGGCTGCGAGGCCCTCTCGCTGCTGAACGCTTCGTCGGGCGCTGCGGGCTGAAGCCGCGCGGCGCGGCGTTGCTACCGTCCGTTCGATGAGCGAGCTGGCGCCGGACTACTTCACGAAAGCCGTCGGCGAGGTCGATCCCGAGATCGCGCAGCTGCTGCGCGACGAGACCCGCCGTCAGGAGACGACGCTCGAGATGATCGCGTCGGAGAACTTCGTCCCGCAGGCGGTCATGGACTGCCAGGGCTCGACGCTGACCAACAAGTACGCCGAGGGCCTGCCCGGCAGGCGCTACTACGGCGGCTGCGAGTTCGTCGACGAGGTCGAGACGCTCGCCATCAACCGCGCGAAGGACGTCTTCGGCGCCGAGCACGTCAACGTCCAGCCCAACGGCGGGGCGTCCGCGAACGCCGCAGCGATGATGGCGCTGCTCGATCCGGGGGACCGCATCCTCGGCATGCGCCTGGACCATGGCGGCCACCTCACGCACGGGATGAAGCTCAACTTCTCGGGCAAGCTCTACGACATCGTCGCCTACGGCGTGCGCGACGAGGACTCGCGCGTCGACATGGACGAGCTGCAGCGCGTCGCCGAGGAGACGCGGCCCAAGCTCATCCTCGGCGGCTGGTCGGCCTACCCGCGCCAGCTCGACTGGGCGCACTTTCGGGAGATCGCAGACTCGGTCGGCGCGTACCTCATGGTCGACATGGCCCATTTCGCCGGCCTGGTCGCGGCCGGCGAGCACCCCAGCCCGGTGCCCGACGCCGACGTCGTCACGACGACGATCCACAAGACGCTCGGCGGCTCGCGCGGCGGCATGGTCATGTGCCGCGAGGAGCTCGCCAAGAAGATCAACACCGCCGTCTTCCCCGGCCAGCAGGGCGGGCCGCTCATGCACGTCATCGCCGGCAAGGCCGTCTCGCTGAAGATCGCGGGCACGGAGATCTTCCGCGAGCGCCAGCGGCGCACGCGGGCGGGCGCCGAGGTCGTCGCCGAGGAGCTGCTGGCGGCCGGCGTCAACGTCCTCACCGGCGGCACGGATGTACACCTCGTGCTCGCCGACCTGCGCGACTCCGAGCTCGCCGGGCCCGACGCGGAGGAGCGCCTGGACCGGATCGGCATCACCGTCAACCGCAACGCCGTGCCCAACGACCCGCGCCCGGCGATGGTGACCTCGGGCCTGCGCATCGGGACGTCCGCGATGGCCACCCGCGGCCTGCAGGTCGACGACTTCCGCGAGATCGGCAAGGTGATGGCCGAGGCGCTCACCGGTCCCTTCGAGGACGCCGACGTCGCGGCGCTGTCGGAGCGCACGCGCGCGCTCGCGGAGCGCTACCCGCTGTATCCGCATCTGGCCGAGCCGGCCGCCGTCTGACAGCGTCGCAGCGGCCGGCGCGCCCGGAAGCGAGCGGGGGTTAGCCGAACCATTCCCTAGGGGTCATCCCCCATGGACGGCGCGCGAGGGCGTGATGCATGCTGCGCGCATGACCGCCACCACCATCGTCGCCACCACCGACCTGCACCGCCGCTTCGGCGAGGGCGCCGCCGCCGTCGATGCGCTCGCCGCCGTCAGCGTCGAGATCCGTCGCGGCGAGTTCACCGCGATCATGGGAGCGTCGGGCTCAGGGAAGTCGACGCTCATGCACCTCATGGCGGGGCTCGACACGCCGACCGCAGGCAGCGTGACGCTCGACGGCGTCAACCTCGGCGACCTCGACGACCGCCGCCTCACCGAGCTTCGCCGCGACAAGGTCGGCTTCGTCTTTCAGGCCTTCAACCTCCTGCCGGTCCTGACGGCGGAGGAGAACCTGGTCCTGCCGCTGACGATCGCCGGGCGCAAGGCCGACCCGGAGTGGCTGGAGGCGCTCGTGCGCGCCGTCGGCCTCGACGACCGCCGCACGCATCGCCCGTCGGAGCTGTCGGGCGGCCAGCAGCAGCGCGTCGCCGTCGCCCGCGCGCTCGTCACGCGGCCGGCCGTCGTCTTCGCCGACGAGCCGACGGGCAACCTGGACTCCAACGCCTCCGCCGAGGTGCTCGCGCTGCTGCGCCGCGCCGTCGACGAGTTCGACCAGACGGTCGTCATGGTGACCCACGACGCCGCCGCCGCCGCGTATGCCGACCGGCTGCTCGTGCTCGCCGACGGGCGCGTCGCCCACGACGGCATCGCGCTCAGCGCCGAGCACGTCATCGACGTCATGAAGGCCGTCAGCGCCGGTGACCTGAACCCCGCGACGTCATGAGGAAGGTCGCCCTGCGCGGCCTGCGCGCACGGCCGCTGCGCACGATCCTCACCGCGATGTCGGTCGTGCTCGGCGTCGCGATGATCGCCGGCACCTACGTCCTGACGGACACGATCAACCGCTCGTTCTCGGAGGTCTTCGCGCAGGCGAACTCCGGCACCGACGTCGTCGTCGCGCCGCGCAGCCTCGACGAGGACTTCTACAGCGAGGCGGCGCCACTCGACGACCGGCTCGTCGAGCGCGTGCGGGCCGTCGACGGCGTCGCCGTGGCCGCAGGCGGCATCCAGGGCGAGGTCTCGCTGCGCGATGCCGCGGGTGAGCGCATCGGCGGCGCGACGACGTTCGTGGTCTCCCTGCAGCCGGGCCCGCTCGACGCGTTTGCGTTCGTCTCCGGCCGCGCGCCGCGCGCGGCCGACGAGGTCGCGCTGTCGGCCAAGGCGTTTCGCGACGAGGGCCTGAAGCTCGGCGACACGATCAGGATCGTCGGGCACGAAGGCGCCCGGCCGTTCCGGCTCGTCGGCAGCGCGACGTTCGGCGACGTCGACACCGTCGCCGGGTTCCCGGCGGCGGTCGTCACCCTGCCGACGGCGCAGGCGCTCACCGGCCGCCGCGGCGAGGTCGACACGATCTCGGTCGCCGGCCACGACGGCGTGGCGCCCGCGCGGCTGCGCGCGAGCATCGCCGGCGCGCTGCAGGGCGAACGGGTCGAGGTGCGCACCGGTGCGCAGGACGCCGCGCAGCAGACGGCCGACCTCGAGGAGTCCTTCGGCTTCATCCGCACGGCGCTGCTCGTCTTCGGCGGGATCGCCCTCTTCGTCGGCGCGTTCGTCATCTACAACACGTTCACGATCACGGTCGCGCAGCGCACGCGCGAGCTGGCGCTTCTGCGCACGCTCGGCGCGAGCCGCCGCCAGGTGCTGCGCTCGGTGGTCCTGGAGGCCGGCCTGATCGGCCTGCTGGCGTCGCTGCTCGGACTGCTCGGCGGGCTGCTGCTGGCGCCGGGGCTGCGGGGGCTGCTGAAGGTCGTCGGCGCCGATCTGCCGGCGACGGCGTCGGTCATCGCGACGCGGACGATCGTCGTCGCGCTCGCCGTCGGCGTCCTGGTGACCGTCCTGGCAAGCCTCGTCCCCGCCCTGCGCGCCACCCGCATCGCCCCGATCATCGCGCTGCGCGAGGGGCTGACGGCGGAGGCCCGCAGCGGCCGCGGGCGGATCGCGATCGCCGCACTGCTGTGCGCGGTCGGCGCCGCGTTCCTCGGCTACGGGCTCTTCGGCGGCGCGTCGGGCAGCGGCGCCGCCGCCACGCTCGGCGGCGGCACGGTCGCGGTGTTCCTCGGCGTCGCGCTCTTCAGCCCCCAGCTCGTGCGGCCGCTGGCGTGGATCATCGGCGCGCCGATGCAGCGCTGGGCGGGGGTCAGCGGGCGCCTCGCGCGGGAGAACGCGACGCGCAACCCGGCGCGGACGGCGGTCACCGCGGCCGCGCTCATGATCGGCGTCGCGCTCGTGGCCTTCGTGTCGATCTTCGCCGCCGGCCTGAGCGGGTCGATCGACCGCGCCGTGGACCGTGCCTTCGCCGGCGACCTGTCGATCGTCCACAAGTCCTTCGGTTCGACGCCGCCGGCGCTCGTCGACGCGGTCAGGGAGGTGCCGGGCGTCGCCGCCGTCAGCTCGGTCCGCTTCTCCGAGGCGAAGGTCACCGGCAAGGACGGGACGACCAGCGTGTCGGGCATCGACCCCGAGACGCTCGCGCAGACCTACCGGCTGAAGTGGAAGGACGGCTCGGACGCCACGCTCTCCCGGCTGGGCTCCGACGGGATCCTGGCGGACTCTTCCTACTCGGAGAAGACCGCGATCGGCGATCGCATCACGCTGCTCACCCCCGCCGGCAAGCGCGTGACGTACATCGTGCGCGGCGTCCTCGACGAAGGCAGCGACTTCGGCCTGCTGGGCGGCGGGCTGGTGGTGCCCAACGCGCGCCTGGCGGCGGACTTCAACGAGCGCAACGACCAGTTCGTCTTCCTGCGCTTCGCCGAGGGCGCCGCGCCGGCCGCGACCCGGGCGGCGGTCGACCGTCTCGTCGCCACCCGGTTCCCCGACGCCGAGACGCAGAACCGCGAGGAGGTCAAGGAGGCGCAGGCTGGGCAGATCAACCAGCTGCTGTACCTCATCTACGCGCTGCTGGCGCTGTCGGTGATCGTCTCGCTGTTCGGCATCGTCAACACGCTCGCGCTGTCGATCTTCGAGCGCACGCGCGAGCTCGGCCTGTTGCGCGCGGTCGGCACGTCACGCCGCCAGGTCAAGCGGATCGTGCGCCTCGAGGCGGTCATCACCTCGCTGATCGGGGCGACGCTCGGGCTCGTGCTCGGCGTCCTCTTCGCGCTGGCGATCAGCCGTCCGCTCGAGGAGGAGGGCTTTCGCCTGACCTTCCCGTGGACGACGCTCGCGCTGCTCGTGGCTGCGGCGGCCGCCGCCGGCATGCTCGCGTCGCTCTGGCCGGCGCGGCGCGCGGCGCGGCTGGACGTCCTGCAGGCGCTCGCCTACGAGTAGGGCGAGTGCCGCCGGTCTAGGCGGGTGCCTTCGTCAGCGCCCCGAGGTTGAGGTTCTCGTGGATCGCGGCGACCGAGCGCGCCTTGTTGAGCGAGTAGAAGTGCAGCCCGGGGACGCCGTAGTCGAGCAGGCCCTCGCACTGCTCGGTCGCGTAGTCGATGCCGAGCTGGACGGCGGCCTCATCGTCGTCCTCGACCTCCGACAGCAGCGACTCCAGGCGCTCGGGGATCCGCGCGCCGCACATCTTCGCGAAGCGGCGCACCTGCGCGGCGGACCGGATCGGCAGCACGCCCGGCACGATCGGGACCGTGACGCCCATCTCCTTGAGGTCGTCGCTGTAGCGGTAGAAGTCGTCGTTGTCGAAGAACAGCTGCGTGATGATCACGTCGGCGCCGGCGTCGACCTTCTCCTTCGTGTACTTCAGGTCGCTCTCGCGGCTCTCGGCGCGCGGGTGGACCTCGGGAAAGCCCGCGATCGCGATCGAGAAGAAGTCATACCAGCCGCTCTGGCCGCGCCTGGCGACGTCGATCAGCTCGCGCGAGTTCTGGTAGCCGTCGGGATGCGCCTTCCAGGGCGCCGTCGCGCCCTCGGGCGGATCGCCCGCCAGCGCGATGATGTTCTCGATCTCGCAGCCCCACAGGTCGCCGAGCACGCCTTTGACCTGGTTGACGGGCTGGTTGACGATCGTCAGGTGGCACATGACCTCGAGCTTCTCGGCGAAGCGCAGGCGCTTGACGACCTTCAGCGTGGTGCCCTCCGTCGAGCCACCGGCGCCGTAGGTCACCGACACGAACGCCGGGTCGAGCTTCTTGAGCTCCTGAACCTCTCGGAAGAGGCTCTCCATGCCCTGCTCGCTCTTCGGCGGGAAGAACTCGATCGAGAAGGTGAGCCCGTCGCGGGCGTAGATGTCGCGTAGCTTCGTCACGGTGTGATGTTCTCTCCCCTGAGGGGACGTGACGCCACAACGGCGACGATCACGGCCCGCGGTGCTTGTGCAGAACGTCCTGCGTGGCCTGAAGACAGGCTGCCAACAGCGTAGACGTTCCGCCCGAGCCCCTGCGGGAGACCGATCCGCCCACCACCTGTGGCTACGCGGCGAGCGAGCGAGCGGATGTGCGGACGGGCGACCTAGCGCTTCTTCGCGGCGCGCAGTTGCGTGCGCATGCAGCGCTTGTAGCGCGCCGTGCGCGTCTTCTTCGACGCCTTCGTGCGGCGCGCGACGCGGTGGCAGCGCTTGCTGATCTGCTTCTTCTTCTTGGCCGAGATGCGCTTGGTGGACCTCGTGCCGGTCGAGAGCGAGGCGACCGAGACGCGCGTCGACGAGGACGAGGCCGGTGTGCGAGTGCCGAAGTGGGTCGTGTAGGTCGCCGAGATCGCAGGCAGCGAGCCCTTGGGCGTGCCGCCGGCGATGCCGATGCCGATCTCCCGGAACGCACCGTTGAGGATGTTGGTGCGATGGCTCGGGCTCGCCATCCAGCCTCGGACGATGGCGCTCGGCGTCGCGAGCGTGCCCTCACCCCAGGCGAGGTTCTCACCCGTCCGCCAGCTGCTCGCCGACCCGACGTAGGAGGCGAGGCGATCGCTCACCGTCTGGCCGCCGGGCGAGACGTGGCTGAAGAAGGACTGCCGCACCATCGCCTGCGAGTAGCTCGTGGCGGTGGTCTCGAGCGTCGGCTGGCTGGACAGCGATACGAGCCCGCGGGCGCCGCGCTCGGCGTTGAGCAGGCACAGCGTCGCGGATTTCGCGGTCGCAACCGACGCGACGGCGGGCAGGAGGCTGGCTCCAGTGCAGGCGGCGGCGTGCGCGCTGGAGGCCGACACGGTGAGCGACGCGGCGATCGCGGTGGCGAGAATGGTCAGCCGGGTTCGTCTCATGCCGTCCCCATCGACGCGCCGCGGCGCCCAGGGCAGGGCGGGTCCCCTGCGGTGGACGGCTGTTGGACGCTGCGCGTCCAGCCGGCCTGGACGCCGGCAACGCGCCGGCGCCGGCGCCGGCAGGGCATCGACTGCGAGAAGCGCTCGCGTGGGCCCTCTATCGGGGACAGAGGCGGGTGCGGCGCCGCAGCGGAGGGGGAGGGATTCGAACCCTCGGAGCCGGGGTTACCGACTCAACGGTTTTCGAGACCGCCCGATTCAACCACTCTCGCACCCCTCCGAGCGCAACACGGGCGTCGCGCAGGATAGGAGATCGCGCGCGCTACCTGCGCGAGCCGAAGAAGTCGGTCAGCAACATCGCGCACTCCGCCGCCAGCAGCCCGCCGGCGACGGCCGGCCGGTGGTTGAGGCGCGGCTGGGCGAGCACGTCGAGCACCGAGCCCGCGGCGCCGGCCTTCGGATCGGTCGTCCCGTAGACGACGCGTGGCACGCGCGCGAGGACGATCGCGCCCGCGCACATCGTGCAGGGCTCGAGCGTCACGTAGAGCACCGCGTCGAGCACGCGCCAGGACCCGAGCGCGCGGCTGGCCTCGCGCAGGGCGAGCAACTCGGCGTGCGCCGTGGGATCCTGGCGCAGCTCGCGTTCGTTGTGGGCGGCCCCGATCACCTCGCCCTCGTGCACCACGACGGCCCCGATCGGCACGTCATCGTGGTCCAGCGCGGCCTGCGCCTCGCGGAGCGCGATGCGCATGAAGTACTCGTCGCGGGGAAAGAACGAGGCGGCCATCCGAAAGGATGATCGCAGCGTCGCTCCGAGCGGCCGTATCGTGTGTTTGCAGGAGCATCGCTCCCTCTCTCGTGATGTCACTCGCCGCTTCTCTTCGTACAGGCATCGCCGCGGCCGCCGCCGCCCTGATGCTGATGCCTGCCACCGCGGCCGCGCAGGAGAACGGGCTGCGGGCGCATGCCGCCTACGTGCCCAACGATTCGGGTGTCGCGGCCGCGGCGGCCGACAGCGGCTGGACGAACGTGCAGTGGGAGCTCAACGGGCCGTTCGGGATCAACGCCCCGCAGGCCTGGTCGCAGGCGAGCCGACTCGGCGGCAGCGGCGGGCGCGGCGTCACGATCGCGGTCATCGACAGCGGCGTCGCGTACGCCGACCGCGGCCGCTACCGCCGCTCGCCCGATCTCTCGCGCGCGCGCTTCGTCCGCGGCTATGACTTCGTCGACGGCGACCCCTACCCCAACGACGAGTACGGCCACGGGACCTTCATCGCGAGCGCGATCGCGGCAACGGCGAACAACGCGTACGGGACCGTCGGCGTCGCGTACCGGTCGCGCATCATGCCGCTGCGCGTGCTCGATGCCGAAGGCCGCGGCTACCCGTCGGCGATCGCGCGGGCGATCCGCCACGCGATCCGGCGCGGCGCCGACGTCATCAACCTCTCGCTCGAGCTCTACGACGGCCCGCTGCTCACCCCCACGCCCCGCAGCGTGACGGGGTCCAAGAGCGTGCGCGCCGCGCTGAGCGAGGCGCGCCGCGCCGGGGTCGTCGTCGTCGCCGCCGCCGGCAACAGCTCCGATCCGAGGGTTCCCGCCAAGCGCCACGACACGCTGGCGATCAACGTCGGCGGCACCACCGAGCGCGGCTGCCTGGGCGACTACTCCAACCATGGCCCGGGCCTGGACGTGGTCGCGCCGGGCGGGGGCGGCGACGCCGAGGTGCCCGACGACGCCAACTGCCAGCCGGTCACCCCACCGGGGCGCGACATCTCCGCCGTCAGCTTCCGCCCGCAATCGCCGTGGCGCTTCGAGATCGTCCCACGCTTCCGCGGGACGTCGACCGCCGCGCCGCTGGTCGCCGGGGTGGCGGCGCTCGTGCTCGCCTCGAAGGTCCTCGGCGCCAACCCGAGCCCGCGGGAGGTCGAGGCCCACCTCGAGCGCACCGCACGCGACCTCGGGCGCCCCGGCCGCGACCGCTGGTACGGCGCAGGCCTCGTCGACGCGACCGCGGCGACGCAGCCGGTCACACCGTCCGGATGATGAGCACCGAGCACGGTGCGTGGTGGGAGACCTTGTTGGGCACGGAGCCCAGCAGGAAGCGCTTGGCACCCGTCATGCCCTTGTTGCCGACGACGATGAGGTCGCTGCCGCGCTCCTCGGCGACGTCGAGCAGCGCGTCCGCCGGATCACCCTGAAGGGCGAAGACCTCGACCTCGACGCCGGCCGCCCGGATCTCGTCGGCGGCCGCGTCCAGCGTGGCCTGCACGTCCTTGCGCGGGTTGATCATCCACTGCAGGTCATCGGGCACGTGCAGGGACTCCTCGCGCAGCCGCGCGTCTGACACGGGCTCGTAGGCGCTGACGAGCTCGATGCGCGCGCCGACCGAGCGCGCGAGCTCGATCGCCTGGCGGACGGCCTGCGTCGCCGTGTCCGAGCCGTCGGTGCCCACGACGATCGAGCGGAACACGCAGATCAGCGACTCACGCGAAGAGCTTCACGAGCGCGATGATCATCCCGAGGATCACGAAGACGACGATCGCCCCCTGCACCCAGATCCAGAACGGCGACACGCCTCAGGCCGCGGTCATTGCTGCGCCAGTTTGGAGTTGATCGCCGCGATCGCCTGTTCGACGCGCACGTTGACGGTCTGCGTCGCGCTCTGGATCCTCCGCTGCGCCTCGGCGATCTTGCGCGAGTCGGGGTTGCGCAGGACTGCCGTCGCCTTGCGGATCTGCTCGCCGAAGGCGGTCATCGCCTCGACGAGCTGCTCGTGCTCGGACTCCACCGCAGGGGGCACGTCGATCTCGCGCAGGTCGGTGACGACGTCGGCGATCGCCGTCTGAAACTGCTGCAGCGTCTTGCGGTCCTGGCTGGAGGAGCTCTTCTCGGTGATCTGCTCGGAGACCGTCGTCACCGTCTGCGCGAACTCGTTCTGCGCGTTGTTGACCTGGCGCACGTAGTCGTTGCGCATCTCGCGCTCGTCGCCGCCGCCGCACGCGCCCAGCGCCAGCGCCACGAACGCGAGCAGCGCGAGCGCGCTCATCTTCAGGAGCCCAGACATTCGGCGGCAATCTATCTGGATCGCACGCCGGCCACGCCGCGAGGGGGCGACGCTCAGCGCGCCGGCTCGGGCGCGGCAGGGGGCACGGCCTCCGGCGGGGCGTGCTGCGTCGTGCGGATCTTGCGCTGCAGGAACGGCAGCTCGATATAGCGGTACGTCAAGGCGCCGCTGAGGACCGTCAGCGGGAAGCCGATGCCCGCCATGATCGCCAGGCGGGTCTCCAGGCTCTCGCCGCTGCCGAGCAGGTGATCGAGCTCGAGCAGCACCCAGATGTGCACGAGATAGAACGAGTACGAGCGCGCGCCGAGCCACAGCATGCCCTTGTTGGCGAACATGCGCGGGGCGCTGCCCGTCCCGATCTGCAGGACGACGAGACCGAAGAACAGCAGGCCGGTGCACAGCGCCGCGAGCATCGCGCGGACGCCGAGCGCGTGATGGATCGGCGTCTGGCGCGGGTCGTAGTCGCTGGTGGTGTAGACGATCGCGCAGAGCAGCCCGAGCGCGAAGGCCCCCCACGCAAGCTGCTTGGCGAGGCGCGCGCGTCGGCGCAGCGGCGCCGCGATGAGCGGCTCGACGATCCCGAGCGCCACCCCCGGCATGAAGCCGTACATGATCGCCGGCGGCGCCGTCAGCCAGGCGAAGTGGTACTTGTCGACCGCGCGCAGCGCGATGCTCACGACGAAGACCAGGCCGATCGCGGCAAGCGCGAACCCGGCGCGCGCGTACTGCCCGCGCAGCCGCTTGCCGACGAAGTATGCGCCGTAGGCCGCCAGCGGGATGACGCAGTAGAAGCCGACCTCCGCGCCGATCGACCACGCCGGCCCGATCGGGATCGACGCGGGGCCGCCGAGCTGGCCCTGGATGAACAGGAACTGGCCGATGACCTGCCACCACGTGCTCCGCTCGTCGGGCGCAGCGGCGCCTGTCTGCAGGCTGCCGTCCAGACCGAAGCGCAGCAGCACGAGGATCGTGAAGAAGTAGAAGACCGGCACGACGCGCAGGACCCGGTTGCGCACGTAGGAGCGGATCGCGGGCCGCCGCCCGCCGGTGATGTACGCGCGGGTGAAGGGGCGCGCGATGAGATAGCCCGACAGCACGAAGAACGCCGACAGCGCGAGATCGATGTGACCGAGGATCGGCGCCGCCCAGCCGTAGCTGAGCAGGTTGTTGTCCGGGACGGGGTCGGCGAGCAGGCAGACGTGCGTCGTGAAGACGAACAGCGCGCCGACGCCGCGTACGCCGTCGCCGGCAATCAGCGTCCGGATCCCCAGATCCGTGCTGGGCACTGCCTCCACGGTCGTGGCCATCGGCGCAGGGTAGAGGGTGATCTGGGCGCGAGCGGCGGCCCGCGGTGGCGAGACCGGTACACCCGGCCGCTACCGTGGAGGCCGGCCCCAGCGACGATTCGAGGACTCCCGATGCTCAATTTCCTCTCCAGGCACAAGACCGAGCTGCCGACCGCCGAGACGGCCCTGCCGGGGCGCGAGAAGACGATGCCGGTGCCTGCGCGCCACTACGTCCTCGACGCCCCGCTGCAGGGTCCCTTCCCGCCCGACACCGAGCAGGCGATCTTCGGCCTGGGCTGCTTCTGGGGCGCCGAGCGCATCTTCTGGCAGACGCCGGGCGTCTACACGACGGCCGTCGGCTACGCCGCGGGAATCACGCCGAACCCGACCTACGAGGAGGTCTGCAGCGCGCGGACGGGCCACAACGAGGTCGTGCTCGTCGTCTACCGCCCGGCAGAGGTCTCCTACGAGGACCTGCTCGCGCGGTTCTGGGAGGCGCACGACCCGACGCAGGGCATGCGCCAGGGCAACGACGTCGGCACGCAGTACCGCTCCGGCATCTACACGACGACAGATGAGCAGGCGACTGCCGCGGCCGCTTCGCGCGAGCGCTATCAGGCGGCGCTGGCGGCCGCCGGACGCGGCGAGATCACGACGGAGATCCTCCCGGCGCCCGACTTCTACTACGCCGAGGACTACCACCAGCAGTACCTGGCGAAGAATCCCAACGGCTACTGCGGGCTGGGCGGGACCGGCGTCACGTGCCCGGTCGGCGCCGGCACCTGAGCCGCCTACCCTCCAGAGCACGCCCGGGAGCGCCGGCCGCCCGCTGCTCGCGGCGGGACCCGCGAAACGTCCAGTGGGCGCTACCGCGTGACGCGCGCAGCGAGCACGATGTGCTTCGTGCCGCGCGATTCGACGCGCACCGCGTGGGACACGTTGCCCTCGACGGTGTCGAGCATGCCGCCCTTCGGCCGTGACCGCGCCAGCGCGACATGCGAGGCCCGCATGCCCCGGCGGAACTTGTAGAAGACGAGGTCGCCGGGCTGGATCTCGGACAACGGGACCCGGCTGGTGACGGCGAACTGAGCCCGTGAGGAGTGGGGGAGCGACTTCCCGCCCGCACGCCATGCCCAGAGGGTGAGACCGGAGCAGTCGAAGCTGTCCGGACCGTTGCCGCCGTAGCGGTAGGGCTTGCCGAGCTGGCGGTGCGCCTCCTCGACGGCGATCCGGGCCCGACCGCTGGCCGGGCCGTCGTAGGTGGGCGCGGGAGCGGCGGTGGCAGCGGCCGGAGCCTGCGCGCTCCGGGTGTCGCGGGAGGCCCGTGCAGGCGGCGCGACCACGGCGGCGGCAGCGGCCTCCCGGGCGACCTCGACCCGACGGCGCTCCGCGGCCTGCAACCCGTCGAGCAGCCGCTTCTGCTCGGCCAGCGCGGCCTCGATCGCCGCCTGGCGGTCGGCCAGCTCGGCCTCGGCGGCCCGCTGGGCGGCGAGCTCGCGCTCGGCGGCGTCCTGCTGCCGGGCGAGCCGGTGCCGGACGGTCGCGACGTCAGCCAGCGCATCGGACTGGCTGCGCGCGACCCGGTCCAGCGTGGAGGCCCGGTCGAGGAAGGTCCCGGGGTCCCCGTCGACGACCAGCGAGACGAGCCGGTCGGTGATCTTCTCGCCGGCCAGCCGCTGCGTGATCTGCCGTGCCACCGTTTCGGCCAGGTCGGCTGAGCGCTCCAGACGCTCGGCCGCGGCGAGCTTGCGCCGAGCGCCGCGTCCGCGGGCCTTCGCGCGCGCCTGGGCGGCCAGCCGACGGGCCTCGCGGATCGAGCGCGCGACGAGTTGCCCCGTCTCGCCGGTCAGCTTGAGGACCTGCTCGCGCGCGCCGCCGGCCTGGCCCAGCTCGGCGGCGCCGGCTTCGAGGTCGACGGCAAGCCCGGCGTCGCGCTGGGCGAGATGGCGGCGGGGCTGGCGCATGAAATTCGAAACCCGCTCGGCGGCATCCAGCTCTACGCGTCGATGCTCGCCCAGGACGTCGCGGACCGCCCGGAGTCGCTGTCGCTGGTGAAGAAGATTTCCGGCGGCGTGCGGCGGCTGGAGGCGCTCGTGGGGCAGGTGCTGCAGTTCTCCCGCGAGCTGGTCGTCCAGCCGGAGCCGGCGGAGTTGGGCGAAATCGTCGAGCAGGCCGTCGAGTACGCGTCGGCGAAGCTGGCGGAGCGCGGCTTCGACTGCGCCGTCGAGGGCG
>JAHWJM010000109.1 GCA_019348435.1 Actinomycetota bacterium | reverse complement strand
GGTTGTAGACGCGATGTTCATGCAGGCGCCGGCGGGCGTGCGGGACGCGGATGAGGTCGTGCGCCTGTACTTCGCCCGCGACGAGGGGATGAAGACGCTCCGGGAGGCGGCCATCACCAAGGTGATCGAGGGGGTGACGACCGTCGAGGAGATGTACCGGGTGACGATCTGACCCCGGGCCGCCCGGCCGCCGGGTGCTCGAGATGGGCTACGGCATGGGACTCACCGTCGCCGCCTTCCTCGACCGCGGCTTCGACCTCGAGGTGGTCGAGGGCTCGCGGCTGCTCTGCGACCGCGCGCGCACCGGCGAGCTGTTCGGGTTCGAGCATCGCCTCGAGATCTACGTGCCGGCGCCGCAGCGCCGCTGGGGCTACTACGTGCTGCCGATCCTGCACCGCGAGCGGCTCGTCGCCCGCGCCGACATGACGCTCGACCGCACCGCGCGGGTGCTGCAGGTGCACGCGCTGTACCGCGAGGCGGGGGTGCGGTGGACGCCGGCGCTCGACCGCGCGGTGACGCGGGCGCTCGAGCGGCTGGCGGCGTGGCGCGGGGCGACAGGCCTGGCTGGCAGTGACGGCTGACTCGCCGCATCGCGCCTTAAGCGACGCGGGGCCCGGCGATCGCCGGGCCCCGGTCCTGCGTCGGTGCTGCGTGCTTACGCGGTGGTGAGCTCGCGCTCAGCGGCCTTCATGACGCTGACGCGGTTCTTGTGCGCGCGCTCGTACTCGCGAACCTCCCGCGCGCGGTCGTCGTCGCACTCGTTGAGGACGGCGATGACATCGGCGGCGGTCAGCTCGTCGTAGCCCGTCCACGGCTCGTCGCCGCGCAGCGAGCTGATGCGCTCCAGGACCGTGCTGCGGTTCTGGTTGATGCGCTCGTAGCTGTCGATCTTCGCCAGCTCGATCTGCGCGATGCCGGGCAGCTTCGCGATGATCTCCTCGGCGGTCAGCTCGTCGTAGCGCGGGATCGCGAGATCCTCCTCGGAGGCGACAACGCCCTTGAGCTGGCCCTCGACCTGCGCGACGCCCGGCACCTTGCGCGCCTGACGGGAGGTGCGCTTGGCGGTCGAGACGGCCTTGCGCGTCGTCGCGCGAGCGGCGTTGCCGGCCTCGCGGACGGCCTCGGCGGCACCGGTGGACGTCAGGTCGTAGGAGGAGTCGCCCCGCAGGTCCGCGCGGACGACGGCTGTCGTCAGCTTGGGGATCTCCTTGAGGATGCGCTCGAGCATGCGCTCCTCCTCGGCGCGGATCGACGCCGCGAGCTTCGCGGTCTCGGCGTCGCCGACCTGCTCGGCCAAGCGCTCGATCGCGGTGTACGTCGCGATCTCCAGCGCCTCGGTGGCGCATGCGTCCTTCGCGTTCTTGAGCACCTTCTCCTCGCCGCCGCTGCCACGGACGAGGTCGATCGGGGTCTTGCCGATCGCGAGGGCCTGACCGACGACGCTCTGCATCACGCCGACGACCGCGGTGACGGCGTTGCCGCCCTGGCCGAGGGTGCGCAGGCGCCGCTCGATGCGGTCGGTCTGGCGGCGGGTCTCGTCGAGATGCGTCTCGAGGAGGGTGCGGTACGAGCCGCGGGGCGTCATCGCGATCTGCGACTGCAGAACGCGGGTGAGCGCCTGCTCGTGGGCATGCGCCTCGCTGAGGTACTGCACGACCTTCTGCTGATCTTTGTTCATCAGGTCTCCTTCTCAAATTCGGGACCACGGGAATGACGGGGCGCGGGTATGACCGCGCGGCCGGCGGCACGCCGGGTTCGCCAGGCGCCGCCCGTCCGTCTGTATTACTCCTAACAAGCTTGCCCGTAACTAGCCGACCCAAACAATTGTTCGCATCCACCGCTCGGAGCGGGCGCGTAGACGCTCAGGCGGCGGCCGCCCGCAGCGCCGCGGACGGCGCGCGCAGTGCGTGCGCGCCGGCCAGCCCGCGCCACTCGCCGAAGCGCGCGAACAGCGCGCGCACCTCGGCCTCCTCGGCGCGCGCCTGCGGGTTGCCGAGGCTGCGCGCGTGGCCGAGCAGCTTCAGGAAGCCGAGGTCTCCCGCGGGGATGATGTCGTAGCGGCCCTGGCCGTGGAGGGCGAGCATCTCGACGGTCCAGCGCCCGATCGTGGGGATCGCCAGCAGGCGCCGCCAGCCGGCCTCGTGGTCGGGCGCGTCGAGATCGATCCGACCCCGCGCGACCTCCCGCGCGGCGCGCACGAGCGCGATCGCCCGGCGCCCGGCGAGCTCGAAGCTCTCCAGGCGCGCTGGCGAACAGGCCGCGACGGCGGCCGGTCCGGGCACGTCGCGCAGCCCGGTCTGCTCGCAGCGCGGCCCCAGCCCGCGCACGATCCGGGCCTCGATGAGGTGCGCCTGCGAGACCTGGATGAGCTGCTCGCAGATCGCCCAGGCGAGGGCCTCGAAGGGCATCGGACGGCGCGTGATGCGCAGCCACGGCCGGCGGCGCAGCGACGGCCCGACGAGCGGATCGTCGCGGTAGCGCTCCCAGAACGGGAGCAGGTCGTCGTCCACGCCGAGCGCGAAGCGCATCCGCGCGATCGCCGCCTCGGCGTCGGGGCGATCCTGCGCCCAGGCGCCGAACAGCACGCAACGCTCCGCCGGCTGAGCGACGCGCACCGTCGCCGCGCGCCCCTCGACGTGCAGGAGGCGCTCGAGCACGGCGCCGCGCCGACGCAGCACGCCATCACGCCCGCCGTAGGGCGGCAGCCGAAACGGCCAGCGCGGTACGACCTCGAGGCGCAGCTCGTACATCGACGGGAACCTACGCCGCGCGCAGGACGCCCGCGTTCGCGCCGCGCGCCCGTGGCGAGCCACGGCGCGAGGGGCGGCGGCTACTTGCCGCGTTCGCCGAGCACGTGCACGTCGACGAGAAACGAGCGGCTGGCCAGCACCTGGCCGAACATCCGGCGGCGGCGCCGAGCGATGCGGCGCGTCCGGCGCCGCTGCGCCATCGCCACCGTTGCTGCACCCGCCACGACGCTCGCGCCGACGAGCGCCGCGGTCTGTACGACCGCTGGGCTCAGCGCGCCCGCCGCGCGCAGCGACTCGATCGGGCGTGCCGTGGCGTCACGGAGGACCGGCACGACGTCGAGCACCTCGCCGTTCTCGCAGACGGCTTGGTCGAACAGCTCGGGGCGCGGATCGCTCACACGCGCGGCGTCGGGCGTCGTGGAATGGCGGTCATCGGAGGGGCGGTGCCTGAACACGGAAACGAATACTGAAGGGAACGTCAGACGTCTGTCGCCGCCAACGCTACCCCTTGCACGTCAGAACCGCGACTCGTAGACGCGGTAGCGCTTGACGATCCGGCCGCCCATCGCCTCCATGCCGCGGTTCATCGCCCGGTTGGTCTCGAGGATCCAGCCCATCTCGCCCCATTTCTGCGGGGTGGCGGCCGCCATGTCGAAGTGCTCGACGTAGAACCTGGCGGCGGCTCCGGTGTGCTGGTACTCCGGCTTGACGCCGAGAAAGCCGACGCGCACGCGGTCGATGATCCTGCCCTTGCGCAGGAAGTGCCACCAGCCGAAGGGCAGCAGGCGCCCGTCCATCTTCTTGAGCACCTGGTTGATGTCGGGGACGGTGATCGCGATGCCGATCGTCTCGTCGTCCTTCTGGGCGATCATGAACCAGTGCTTGTCGAAGACGAGCTGCAGCTCGTCGGCGTAGTGCTGCAGGTCGGAGTCGGAGTACGGGACGAAGCCCCAGTTCTCCTTCCACGCCGCGTTGTAGACCTCGCCGAAGACCTTGACGTCCCTGCGCAGGTCGCGGCGGCGCATGTGGCGCAGCGTGACGCCGTGCTTGAGCTCGCACTGCTCGGCGAGCTCGAAGATGACCGGCAGGATCTTCTCGCGGTCGTCGATGACGAGCTCCCACATGAGCAGGTCGATCGCCTTCGTCAGGCCGGTGCCCTCGACGAGGCGCTGGTAGGCGGCCGGATGCCACGGCTGCTTGATCATCGGCTCGCGCAGGTGGCCCTCGACGAGCAGGCCGGCCTCGTCGTTCATCGTGTAGTCCATCGGCCCGATCATGTGGTGGCGCCCGCGCTCGGCCAGCCATCCCTGCGCGGCGCCGATGAGCGCCTGCGCGACCTCGGCATCGTCCTCGAGCTCCAGGAAGCCGAACATGCCGGTGCCGGGGCCGTGCTCGGCGTCGTAGGCGCCGTCGATCTGCGCCGAGACGCGGCCGACGACGCGTCCGTCGCGAGTGGCGAGGAACTCCTGCGCGCCCGCGTGCTTGAAGTACGCGTTCAAGCGCCGGCTGAGGAACATGTGTCGCTCCAGGCGCAGCGGGGGCACCCACTGCGGCGAGGTAGAGTGCAGCCGGAACGGGAGCTCGATGAACTCCTGCCGATCCCGCCGCGACGAGACGGCTCGTACCTCGACAGTCACGGCGCGCACGCTACATGGCCTCCACGACCCACGACGTCTTCGCCAAGGTGCGCGGCCATGAGCGCGCCGAACAGCTGCGCGCTGCGCGCGAGGCCGACATCCTGCCCTACTTCCGCACGCTGGAGGGGCCGGCCGGGCCCGTCGTGGAGATGGAGGGCGCCGAGCGGATCATGCTCGGCTCGAACAACTACCTCGGGCTGACGGCCGACGCGCGCGTCATCGAGGCCGCGCATGCGGCGCTGACGACGTACGGCACCGGGCTGACCGGATCGCGCCTGCTCAACGGCACGATCAGGCTGCACCTCGAGCTCGAGGAGGAGATCGCCGACTGGATGGGGACCCAGGAGGCGCTCGTCACCTCGACCGGCGCGCAGGCCAACCTGACGGCGCTCGGGACGCTGCTATCCCCCGGCGACACCGTCGTCGCGGACTCCGGCGACCACGCCTCGATCCTCGACGGCTGCATCCTCAGCCGCGCGAAGCTGCGGGCCTTTCGCCACAACCGGATGGACAAGCTCAAGCGCACGCTCGAGAAGGCCAAGGCCGACGATGGTGGCATCCTCGTCGTCGTCGACGGCGTCTTCTCGATGGAGGGCGAGATCGCGCCGCTGCCGCAGATCGCCGACCTGTGCGGCCAGTTCGGCGCCCGGCTCATGGTCGACGAGGCGCACGGCGCGGGCGTGCTGGGCGCGCGCGGCGCCGGCGCCTGCGAGCTGCTCGGCGTCGAGGATCGCGTCGATCTGCGGATGGGCACGTTCTCCAAGTCGCTGGCGAGCTGTGGCGGCTTCCTGGCCGCAAGCCACGAGGTGATCGACTACCTGCGCGTGCAGAGCCGCGCCTTCCTCTTCACGGCGTCCAACGTGCCGGCCTCGATCGGCGCCGCACTGGCGGCGCTGCGGATCCTGCGCTCCAGCGAGGGGCCGCAGCTGCTGCGTCGGGTGCTCGACAACGCCGCCTACCTGCACGAGGGCCTCAAGGAGCGCGGCTTCAAAGTCGTCGAGCACGAGGGCGGTCACATGTCGCCGATCGTGCCGGTCAGCGTCGGCGACGACTGGAGGGCGGTGCTGCTCTGGCGTGCCCTCTACGACGCCGGCGTCTTCGTCAACGTGGCGATCCATCCCGCCGTCCCGCCCGGCGGCGCGCTGCTGCGCACGAGCGTCATGGCGACCCATGAGCGCGCGACGCTCGACCGCGCGCTCGACGCCTTCGTCGCCGTCAAGGCGGCGTTCGAGGCCCAGCACGGGCCGCTGCCCGACTGACCGTCCGCCGCGGCGTCCGTCCGGCGCGGCTGCGATTGTCCAAATCTTCACAATCGGTTCACTGAAGAAAAACCTCGCTCCGAGCGCGCGCTTCTGCTCCGGCGCCTTGAAGTGCCACCCGCTGCTGGCATACCTTCCGCGAGCGGTCAGCGCATGCGAGCGGGGAGGAAAGCGGACCCACACCGAGGGCTTCTGGATCGAAGTCTGCGGGAGGAACGGTGGTTCCAGGCCGAAGCGGGCGATGCGCAGCGCCGCAGTACCGAGTTGTGAACATCACCGAAGCGCTGTCCCCCCGGCACGAAGTCGGGGACGGCCGAGGAGGCTCCATGAACGACGCGTCGACGACGATTGCCCCTGCTCCGCCGCAGCACATGCAGGCGCTTCAGCGCGCGAACCAGGTGCGCCTCGCCCGCGCAGAGCTCAAGCGCAACGTCGGGCTGGGCGCCCTGCCGGTCGCCGAGGTCATCCTGGCGTGCCCGTGGGAGGCCGCGAGCATGACGATCGCCGAGTTGCTCGCCAGCCAGCGGCGCTGGGGCACGACACGGGCCAGCAAGTTCCTCGCGGACATCGGCCTGCCCGAGAGCAAGACGGTGGGTTCGATGACCGAGCGCCAGCGCGGGGTGCTGGCCGCGATCGTCTGACGCAGAACGGCAGGCGGCGCGGGTCCGTGCGCGGTCCCGCGCCGCAAGCCGCCTAGGGCCTCCAGCCCGCTCGCCGCGACGCGGCGACGGCAGCGCCGGTGAGCCGATCGAGCTCGCCGCCGGAGGCCGCGGCGCTCCCGACGAGCGTGCCCTGCACCCGCCCTCGCCAGCGCGCCACGGTCACGTACGGGCACGCGGCCACGCCGTAGATGCTCGCCAGGATGCCGTCGCGGTCCCAGCCGACGGGAAAGCTCCAGCCGTGCCTGCGCACGCTCGTGCGCAGCTCCTCGAGTCCGCCGCCGATCGCGACGAGCGCGACCTGCAGACCGCGATGGCGCCGGGCGAGCCGTTCGAGTCGATCCCACGGATCGAGGCAGCTCGCGCCGCGCGAGGCGGCCAGACCGAGCACGAGCGGGCCGCGCTCGATCAGCTCGCACACGTTGAGCACCGTCGGACCGCGCACGTCGCAGGCCGCGCGGCGGCGCGCATCGCCCTCGACTCGGGCGCCAGAGGCCGCGACGTTGGCGTCGCAGGGGTCGTCCTCGTCGTCGCAGACGACGTCGGAGCGCGCCAGCACGACGGCGAACGGCGGCAGCGGCTGGCCGGGCGGCAGCCCCGTCGCTCGGGGTGCCTCCGGCTGCGCCTGCGCGACGGCCGGTTCACGCTCGCGCGCGTCGTCCTGCCCCGGCTCCGGATCGAACCCCAGCGGACCGCCCTCGCCGCTCACGCGAGCGCTTCGGTGGCGACCGGCTCGCCGCGCGCCGGCGACGGTGCCGGCGCGACCGGCTTGCCGGCGGCGCGGCGGTCGGCGAGCAGCAGCACGGCCGGCAGCACGAGCATCACTCCGAGCAGCGAGACCGTCAGGTCGACGACCGTCACGAAGCCGAAGTCGCGCAGCATCCGGATGTCGGACACGACGAGCACCGCGAAGCCAGCGATCGCGGTCGCACCGGAGGCGAGCACCGCGACGCCGGTGGAGCGGTATGTGCGCTGAAGCGCCGCGCGCGGGTCGTGGCCCAGCGCGCGCTCGGCGCGGTAGCGCTCCGACAGCAGGACGCTGAACTCGGTCGAGATCGCGATGACCAGCGCGCCGAGCGTGACCGACATCGGGTTCAGCGGCACCCGCAGCGCAAAGAGCACGAGCGAGGACCAGCCCGTCGCCAGCGCGATCGGCACGAGCGGCACGAGCGCCCGGCTGACGCTGCGCAGCGCGACAAGCAGCACGACCGCGACCGCGAGCAATCCGGCGAGCAGCGTCAGCATGCGGCGCAGGTTCGAGGCGATCTCGGCGTGGGCGTCGGCCGCGAGCACCGGCAGGCCGGCGAGCCGCGCGCGCACCCCCGCAGGGCGACCCTCGTCCAGGCGCGCGCGCATCTCCTCGATGACGTCGGCCTGGCGCTCGAGGTCCATCAGGCGAAGGCCGAACGCCAGCGTCGCCGCACGCCGGTCGGCGCTGATGACCGATTGCGAGAAATACGGCGGGACGCCATCCAGCAGCGCGCGGATGGCACCCGCGTCGCGTCGCGACGCGGGCGTCGTGAACAAGTCCGGCAGCGAGAAGGCCGGGCACAGCTCGGCAGTCCCGCAGCCGCGGGTGGGCGAATAGCCGAAATGCTTCAGCACGCCCGTCTGGTAGTCGATCATCCAGTTCAGGACGGCGGGCCGGGTGAGGTCGGCGCCCTCGATGATGACGTCCACCTCACCCCCGACGCCGGTGGAGCGTTGCAGCGCGTC
>JAHWJM010000108.1 GCA_019348435.1 Actinomycetota bacterium | reverse complement strand
CACCCGTCGGGATCGCGGCGCACTTCACCTGGGCGCCCTCGTCGCCCATGCGCATGATCGTGCCCTTGCCGAACTCGCGCTCGATCTGCGTGAGCGCGCCCGCGAGGGCGTCGTTGCGGGCCTTGGCGGCCTTCTGGGTGTCGTTGAGAGCCATGGGGACGAAACGCCTTTCTGCGCCTGGAAGAACAGCGCACGGTACGGGCCGGATCGGACGGAATCGCAGCCTAGGCCGGACGCCTGTGACGGCTCAACGCCGCTTCGTCACAACTCTGCGCTGATGCTGCGCCCCAGCGCACCGCGCGCGCTTTGCAGCCGATCAGCGCGCGCGGCGCTGCGTGACGCGCGACTGCAGTTCGCCGAGGTCGATGTCGCCCTCCACGACCGCGGCGAGGGCATAGAAAACCGCTGCGCCGAGCAGGCATAGCAGGGCATAGCCGAGGTTGAGGACGATCCAGACCGCGACGAAGGCGAAGCCGATCAGCGCAGCGAAGTAACGGACGTTCATTGCAGTTCCCTTCGGTTCTTTGACTCCAGGTGAACGAGGGTCACGTTCACCGGCAGCGGCGGCAGCCCGTGGCGCGCGAGGCTGTCGCGAGCCCGGTCGTGAACGTCATTCAGCGTCGCGTCCAGCTCGTTGGCGCGTCTCGCCGTGACGTCGATGGTCACATCGTCGCCGGCGTAGCGAGCCCGCGCGGCGACGACCGCCGGGTGAGCGAGCGCGGCGTTCTCGGCCGCGCGTTCGATCGCGCGGGGCTCGACGTCGACACAGGCGCCCTCGTCGTCTTCGAGGCGCAGGTCACCGCGTGCGAGATAGGGACGCGGAAACGCGCGGTACGCGATGAACCCGAAGATCACGAACGCTGCAAGCCCGGCGATGGCGGCGATCAGCCGCGTCGAGGACGTGATGTCCTGCGCCTGCAGGTTTCCAAGGTAGTCGTACGCGGTCCGGTAGCCCCACACGAGGTCGACGGTGCCCGGCGAGACCTTGAACGCCAGCAGCACGAGCATCGCCCCGGCCCACGCGAGGGCGAGCCCGAAGACGAGGGCAAGTGCGTCGGCGACAGCGCGCGCGACCGGCGACGACTGCGAGCGCATGCGCTGGCGGACCATCAGCTGACCCTCCCGCCGCGGCGGGGCACGCGGGTGCGGACGTCCAGGCGCAGCGAGAAGGCCTCGGCGAGCTTCTGCACGCGATCGCGGGCGGCCGACGCGACGCCCTGCTCGTCACTGGTCTGGGGGTGGTAGACCGTCAGGCGCAGGCGGCCGCCGTTGCCGCGGCGTCGCGCCCTCGTACGCGGTTTGACCCGCGCGACATCGCGCGATCGCTCGGCGAGGGCGGCGGCGGCCTGCCCGACGGCGCGAGAACGGGCCGCGATCCTGCCGTCGGCGGCGCTTCGCATGACGACGAGGCGCTCGCGCCTTCGCGCCAGAGCGCCGAACGCCAGCAGCAGCCCGAGCGCGACGGCGCCCGCGCCCAACAGCGCGGCCTGGACGGCGACAGGACCGTCGGCCTCGAGGCCGTCCAGCAGGGACCCCACCTCGGCATGCAGGTCGTCGAGCGCCAGGAGGTCGGCCAGGTTCGGCAGGCTCAGCGCCGAGTCGCCGCCCTGGATGCTGAACAGCGCGACGGCCAGGCCGGCGAGCGCGAGCGCCGCGGCGAGGATCAGCCCGACCAGGCGTGCGAGAGCGCGCGCCAGCGGCGCCATCAGCTGCTCTCACCCGGCGTCAGCAGGTCGTCGAATGCGACGGAGATCGCCCCCAGCCGCTCGCCCAGCCCGCCCCGCTCGGCAGAGCGGCGGATCCGGTCTCGCAGCTGCTCGCCCAGCTCGTCGAGCGACGCCGGCGGCGGCCACTCGGCGGCGAGGTGCAGCTCGACGTCGACTCGTCCCCGTGCGTTCTCGGAGGCCAATACGCCAGAGATGGTCTGGCCACCGCCGCTGGTCTGCCAGCGTCCGCCGCCGTGCGGCGTCGCCGTGACCCCCTCGGTGCGATCGATCGCCTCTGCGGCGATTCGCGCCACCTGCACGCGCTCGGACGCGGGCGGCTCGCCGTCACGAGCCACCTCAGCTCACCCGCGACTCCTCTTGGGACTCGTGATCACCCGGGAAGTACAGGTCGTTGACGACGATGTTCACCTCGGTGACCGTGAGCCCGGTGATGCCCTCGACGCGCTTGATGACCTGGTTTCGCACGGCTTCGGCGATCCGCGGAATCGACTCGCCGTAGTCGATCACGAGCGAGAGGTCGACGGCGGCCTCCTTCTCGCCCGTCTCTACCGAGACGCCCTGGCCGCGGTTCTCGCCCATCCCGGCCTTCTGCGACATGCTGCCGAGCGCCCGCTCGGCACCGCCGCCGAGGTCGTGGACGCCGGGCACCTCGCGCGCGGCGATGCCTGCCACCTTCGTGACGACGCCCTCGCCGATCGTCGTCTGGCCGTGCTCGCTCTGCAGCGCGCCCCCGCCGTCGCCTTGGGAGCGGCTTCGTTGCTCGTCGCCGGCGGTCGTACGGCTGCTCGCTTCGGACTCGCTCATCTCTTCCTCCGGTCCTCGGGTACCACGTCGACCGCCGCGTTCGTGTGAACGCGCGTCAGGGATCAGGTGTGCTCGAGGGCATATCCCCCGAAGCCGTTCGGCGAACCCCGGGCGGCGCCGCCGCGGAAGCGCTCAGCGCAGTCGGACATGAGCGCGGAGGCGCTCGTCCCCCCGGCGCCCGCCCGTGAAGAGCTTCAGTACCACTTGCCCTTCGCGAAGCCACCGAAGGCGATGAGCCCGACCAGCGTGATGATCAGCCCGATCAGGAAGCTCCAGAAGAGCATCACGAGGATGCCGACGATGACCAGGATGCCTCCCAGGCCGATGCCGCCGGTGTTGCCGCCGCTGCGTGGTTCTGCTGCCATGTGCTTTCTCCTTGGATTCGTGTTGGACCTGTGTACGGGCACCAGCGCGCGCGTCATGCGCAGCCGCGCTGCGTCGGCGACCTACGGACCCGGCGGCGTCTTCGGCTCCTGCCGCCGGCCCTTGCCGCGCAGCGGCCGAGGGACGTCGTCTCCGGCCTGCTTGGCCTCGCCGCGCTGCGTCTCCGCGAGCTTCTCGAGGTGATCGGACTTGCTCCGCGTCCGGCTGGGGCCCTTCGAGGCACCGGTCGTCTGGCCGTGCTCGCTCGGCGAGTCGCCCGCCTCTCGGGCTTCTCGCGCCGCCTTGCGGCGCTGCTTGTTGTCGCCTTCCATCTGTTTGCCCATGCAACGCGCCTACCCCCTCGGATCGCTGGTCTCACCGCGGACGTCAGCCGACCGCCATCAGCCGCCAGCGGCTTCGTCGTGACGCGCGGGATCGCGATCGTCGTCGTCGATCCCCACCTCTGGGAGCGCCGGGTCGTCGAGGATCACCTCGCGATCGTCGTCGGTGGGCTCGTGCTCGCGCGTCCGCACCGGGGTCGGCGACAGCGCCTCGTCGGGCTCGGGACGATCTACGACTTCAGGTTTGATGTGTTCGGGGGACATTCCCCCCGGCTACCCCGCGGATCGAAAACGTCGACCGCGAATTCGTGCCGGCGAGGGGTTCCAGCCGCAGGAGGACGATCTCGGGCGGGGCGAGGAAGCGGATCGGGAACCGGCTCGTGCCGACGCCGGCCGACACGAACAGGTGCTGATCGCGCTCGACGACGTGCCCCCGAGCGAACCGCTCGCCGAAGCGCGACGGGATGTAGCGCGCCCGCAGGTAAGGCAGCGCCACCTGACCGGCGTGCGTGTGGCCCGACAGCGTGAGCGCCACGCGCTCCGGCACGCGTACGAATACGTCGGGGTTGTGGCTGAGCAGGAGGACCGCGTCGGCGGCGGGCACACCGGCCACGGCTGCCTGCGGATCGGCCCGCCGCTTGCTCTCGGGGCCGACGCCGGCGACCCACAGCCCCTCCCGGACGGCCACCGCGTCGTTCTCCAGGAGCGTCACTCCGGCGTCGCGCAGGCAGCGTCTCATGCGTGCGCCGCCGTGCGGCGAGTCGTGGTTTCCCAGCACGGCCACGATTCCGAGCGGCGCACGCAGCTGCCCGAGCGCAGCCGCGACGGCCTCGGGCGATACCGGGGTACCGAAGGCGACCGTCGGATCGACGTAGTCGCCGAGCAGGGCCACGAGATCGGGGCGCACGCGGTTGATGTCCGCGACGAGCCGCGCGACCTTGTCCTCGTCGACGTGCGGGGCCCCGGCGTGCAGATCCGCCAGCACGGCGACGCGAAGCCCGCCCAGCTCGGCGGGCCAGCGCGGCAGGCGCAGCGTGCGCCGGCGCAGGACGACGCGGCGCGGCGCGAACCAGGCCGCCCATCCGATCACGCCAGCGGCGGCGGCAAGCCCGGCGAGCAGAAGAGATCGAGCCTTCATCGCCGCGCGCACCCTAGGCGAGCGCGAAGGCGCTCAGCGCAGTTCCACGCCCGTCAGCCGGTCGTAGCGGGCTCGGTCAGGCGCCGTATGCGAGCGATAGAGGGCGATCGCCGGCGCTTGGAAGCTCAGCGCCGGCGCGGGCGGATCGAGCTCGCGGCGCGTGTCGATCCGCGTCCCGCGTGGGACGCGCCCGACGGTGACGTGCGGGCGAAAGCGCCGTCGCTCGGGCTCAAAGAGGATCGCCGACGCCAGCGCGGCGACGAGTTGCGCCTGCACGTCCGCGAGGGCCGGGCCGGACTCGAGCGCAACGCTCAGCACGCCCGGACGTCGCGGCGGAAGCCAGAGGGCGCCCGCCGTCCGCACTTCCTCCAGCGGCCGCGCGAGCGCCGGCAGCAGGGCGCCGGCGACCGCCGCCTCGTCGCTCGTGCGCGTGCCGAGGAAGGCCAGCGTGACGTGCAGGTTCTCCGCGGGCACGCGGCGCACCTCGGGCGGCGCCGCGCGGGCCGCCCACACCGCCAGCGCCGTGCGCACGTCCACGGGCAGGTCGAGCGCGATGAACAGGCGCATCAGCCGGTGTCGCCCGACAGCAGCCGCCGCACGAGGTGAAGGGCCACGGTGGTGGAGCGGTCGCGGATGTCGGCCCGGCTGCCGGGCAGCGTCACCGAGCGCCTCACGCGCCGGCCATCGCGATGGCTGACCGACAGCCAGACGAGGCCGACCGGCTTTCCCTCCGTCGCGCCGTCGGGGCCGGCGATGCCGGTGACGCCCACGCCGACATCGGAGCCGAGCGCCGCGCGCGCGCCGTCGGCCAGCGCCGCGGCGACCTCCTCCGAAACGGCACCGGCGCGCGCGATGAGCTGCGCGTCGACGCCGGCCAGCGCGACCTTCGCCTCGTTGGAGTACACGACGAGGCCGCCGCGCACGAACTCCGACGACCCGGGCCGCTCGGTCAGCCGCGCGGCGAGCAGCCCTCCGGTGCAGGACTCCGCGACGGCGATCGTCTCCGACGGCCGCGAGCCGTCGCCGCGCAGCAGCGCGAAGACCTGCTCGTCGACGGTGCTGCCGTCGTCGGAGAAGAGCGTCCCCGGATGGCGGTCGCGCACGAACGCTGCGAACTGCTCGTACGTGCCTGCTCCGTCGGGTTCGTAGCGCGTGACGACCTCGACCTCGCCGCGCCGCAGGCAGGTCGTGATCTCCAGGCGCTCGAGCTCGATGCCGGCGGTCTCCGCGGCGCGCAGGGTCGCGGCGATCTCCGATTCGGGGATGCCGTACAGGCGCAGCATGTCGCGGCGGTACTCCACGGCGCCGTGCAGCGCCTGCTGCAAGCCGGGGCTGTTCATGATCGCGGCGCGCCACATCGGCTGCAGCTCGCGCGGCGGACCCGGCAGCACGACGACCGTCGGCCCGTTCCCCACGGCAGGCGTCACGACGAGCCCCGGCGCCGTCCCGACCGGCTCGAGGATCTCGCTGCCCTCGGGCACGACGGCCTGCTTGCGGTTGGACACGAGAACGGCCTCGGGGTCGAGGTTCGGCCAGCGCCCCATGAGCGGGCGCAGGATCTCCGCGATGCGTCCCTCGAGCGCCTCGTCGAGCACCATCGCGCGGCCGTGGAACTCCCCGACGGCCGCGGCGGTGAGATCGTCGGCGGTCGGCCCGAGGCCGCCGGTCGTGCAGACCAGCGCACAGCCCTCCTCCGTCAGGAAGCGCAGCGCGCGCAGGATGTCCTGCGGCCGGTCGCCGACGACGATGATCGCGATCGGATCGCCGCCGAGCTCGAGCAGCTGCTCCGACAGCCACGGGCCGTTGCGGTCCATGACGCGGCCGCTCAGCACCTCCGTTCCGGTCACGACGATGCCCGCGCGGACGGTCATGCGGTCATTCGTCGTTCACGGCCGGCAGATGGGGCGCTCGTCCGCCGACAGCGGCTGGCGGCCCCGCCGCGGCGTGATCTCCAGGCCGATCGGGTCCGACGAGGCCGCGACGCTACGGGTCCGGCCGTTGATGCGTAGACGAGCCGCGTTGTTGCCGAGCGTCAGCCGGAAGCGACGGGAGCGGAAGGTCGGCGTGCGCTGCCCGGCCTCGAGCGTCTGACCGTTGATGAGCGTACGATCGCCGGCCTTCAGGCAGACGTTCACCGGACCGGTGGCCTCGATCCGCAGCCGCACCGTCCGCGGTCGCCGCGGCGGCGCGGGCGGTGGAGTGGCTGCGGGGCGCCGGGTCGTCTCCGTCTGCGTCTGCACCTGCGGCGGCGTGGCCGACTGCTCGGGCTCGCCGTCGCCGGCGTTGCCCAGCAGATACAGGGCGAAGACGAGCCCGCCGATGATCACCGCCACGAAGAACCACGGCGGGAGGATCGGCTTCTGGCGACGGCGCTCCCGCCCCGGCGCAGCGGCGCTGATCGGCTGCAGCTCGACCTCGCTGAGGTGCTCGTGGCGCAGCTTGTACTCGTCGACGAGCAGCTTGGCATCGAGATCGAGTGCCTCCGCGTACGTGCGCAGGAAGCTCTTGACGTACGTCGGGCCGGGCAGCAGATCCCATTCCTCGTTCTCGAGCGCCCGCAGGTACTTCGCCCGGATCTTCGTCTGCGCCTCGATCTCCGAGATGTCGATGCGCGCGCGCATCCTCGCTTCGCGCAGCGATTCTCCGATGTCCGGCATCACTGGCCTCCCACCGGCCAGAGGCTACTCGTGGACGGGGGCGGTCTCGGGGACATCCGGCCCGCCCTCCTCCGCCTGCGGCGTGCCGCCGACGATGCCGACGCGCTCGCGCAGGTTGGCGATCACGCGCTCGACATCGCCTGCGCCGACCAGCACCTGACGCGGCTTGGAACCCTCGTAGCCGGAGATGACGCCGCGGCGCTCGAGCATGTCGATCAGCCGCCCCGCTCGCGTGTAGCCGAGGCGCAGGCGGCGCTGGAGCATCGAGGTCGAGGCGGTCCCCATCTCGACGCACAGGCGGATCGCGTCCTCCAGCAGCGGATCCTCGTCGGGGCTGAAGCCCTCCTCCTGCTCACCGGCCGACGCCTCCTCCTCCTCCTCGACGATCACCTCGTCGAGCAGGTCATCGCGCATCTCGGGCTCGCCCTGCTTGCGCCAGAACGTCGTCAGCGCCTCGATCTGCGGCTCGTCGATGTAGGCGCCCTGGATGCGCTGCAGGCGCGACGAGCCGACCGGCGAGAAGAGCATGTCGCCCTGGCCGAGCAGCGACTCGGCGCCGTTGACGTCGAGGATGACGCGCGAGTCGGTCTGGGAGGAGACGCTGAACGCGATCCGCGAGGGCACGTTGGCCTTGATCATCCCGGTGATGACGTCGACGCGCGGCGATTGGGTGGCGAGGACGAGGTGGATGCCGACCGCGCGCGCCTTCTGGGCGAGGCGGATGACGGAGTCCTCGACATCGGCCGGGGCGACCATCATGAGGTCGGCGAGCTCGTCGATCACGCAGACGATGTAGGGCAGCGGCGGCTCGCCGCGCTTGGCGCGCGCGCGGTTGAGCTCGATCAGGTCGAAGGTGGCGGTCTGACCGGAGGGTGCTAGACCGAGGAACTCGCCGCGGTGGGTGCCGCGGGCGCTGACGCGCTGCACGACCAAGTCACCTTCGGCGATCTGCTCTTCGACGACCACATGGAAGTCCGGAAACGCGCGCCGCACGATCCGAAGTCGGTCCAGAGATCGGA
>JAHWJM010000107.1 GCA_019348435.1 Actinomycetota bacterium | reverse complement strand
CATAGCATGACGAGACCGACACCCGACCCCGACGGCCCGGCCGAGACGCGCGGACGGCCGGCGCTCAGCCCCGAAGCCGAACGCGCGCTGGCGGAGGCGAGCGCCCGGCGCAGCGCCCACACAGCGCTGCGCAGCTCGGCGCGGGCACTCGACGGGCGCATGTCCGGCCACAGCAGCGCCGCGAGTGGCCCGCGGTCGTTCTTTCCGGGATGCAGCGCCAGCCACGCAAGCAGCGGCGCGCCCTGCGGATGCGCCGGGAGCGGGACCGGCCGCTCCCCGGCCCGCACCGATAGCTCGCCGAGCAGCCTGACGCTGAGCACCATGAAACGATCGTACGCAGGGCGTCGGCGAGCGGACGCGTGAGCACGTGACGACGTTCCGTCTCACAGATTCGTCACAATGCTTGGACATTGTCGGTACGGATGCAGCCGATGAAAGGATGGGATGTCGTCGATGACTGGTTCCACGATCGAGATTCGCGCGCCCCGCGCACAGATCGCGCTGGGTTGCACTCTTCGCCGCCGGATCGGGTCGCCGATCTCGGCCGAAACGCTGGACGTCGGGCCACGCGGCATGCGTATCCGCAGCCCGCGCCCGCTCATGGCCGACGAGACGATCGGCTTCGATCTGCCCGACCTCGACATGCGCCTCAACGGCCGCGCGCGGGTCATCACCGAGGAGTGCCCGCACGTCTACGCGCTGCGTTTCGAGGGCCTGCCCGAGCCGATGGTCCGCCGGCTGCACGCGCTCGCGATCAGCGCTCGCTGAGCCGCACCGGCCGATCGCACCCGCCGCGCCGCCTGCGCGGGTGTCTGCTTCGTTCGGCTAGCGGCCGGCTGCGCGCAGGCGCAGCGTCGCCGTCTTCGGCGGCCCGGCGTTGCCCGCCGCGTCCGTCGGGCGAACCCTCACCGCGTACGTGCCGGCCGGGAAGCGCGCTTGCAGCTCCAGGCGCCACCGCTTGGTGCCGCGTGCGGTGATGTAGGCGGGCTCGTTGCAGCTGCGCGGGGCGCTCAGCCGGCCCTGCTTGCTCACGAAGCGACAGCGCGTGCCGGACTTCAGCGCGAGGGCGACGCTCACCCGGCGCAGCGCGCCCGCGCGCTTGCGCGTCTTGACGTCGGCCTTGCAGCCGCGGTCGCTGGCGGTGCCCCGCAGCACGATTCGGCTGGCGCTGATCGCCGAGCGCTTGCGGCTGAACACCGCCCTTGGCGGCGTGCGGTCGGTGCACAGCGGCAGCGGGCCGTCGTCGTAGCGCAGTGAGTAGAAGCCGCCGGTCATGTCCGAGGCGAGCACGTGACCCTTGTAGTGGACCATGTCCCAGATCTCCGGCCGGCCGAGCGGGAAGTCGGTGAAGAAGCGCCCCAGCAGACCCGTCATCGGCGGCTGGCCGAGCAGCGGCCGGGTCGCGTCGGCGTGCGGGACGATGAAGCCGAGCTCCTTGGGGCGCTCCCGCTTGCCGGAGAATGCGGCCGAGGCGTCGAGCACGTACACGCCGCCGTGGTAGTGCGACAGGTAGATCTTGTCGCCGACGATCTGCTGGTTGTGCGGCGAGAACGTCAACGACCCGCCGGCGCGGCCGGCGGGGTTCGTCCATGTCGCGACGAGCGCGTCGAGCGACGCCTTCTTCAGTGCGGCGTCGGTCGCCAGCGCCTGCTCGGGCGACTTCTTGTCGTTCGCCGGGCCCAGCTTCGAGAAGTCCGTCGCGTCGACGATCCACAGCGGACCGGGCTTGTCGCCGTTGCCGACGAACGTCCCGCAGCCGTTGTACTTGTCGCCGTCGGACATCTCCGACAGGCCGCTCGGCGACTTCCTGTCGATCATGAGCAGCATCTCCGCGGGCATCGTCACGTAGCGCCGGCCGTCCTTGTGGGTCACGTCGATCGTGTGCGCGTACCAGTCGTCCTCGCACTCGGGCGTCGGATCCCACTCGGCGACCTGCGTGATCCTCGAGGGGTCGGTGATGTCGTAGACGTTGAAGCCGGTCGCGAAGCCGGCCGCGTTGTAGAGGTACGTGCGCCCGTCGAGCGGGTCGTTCTGGATGAACGTGTCGTGGACCTCGTTGTTCTGGATCGTCGCCGCGAGGTTGACCGTCCCGAGCTGGCGGACGGTCGTCAGGACGCGCTTTCCGGCGACCTTCGTGACCTTCGCGATGTCGATCCCGATGCCGTTCTGGTTGGAGATCACGTACTCGCCGGCGGCGCGCGGCTTGCTCGGACTGGACGGTCCCCGCGGGATCGTGTGCGAGCGCACGGTATGGACGCCGCCGAGCCCGAGGATCGGATAGAACATCGTGCGGACGGGCTTGCGCGGATTGGCGAGGTCGATGACGTCGACGCCCGGCCCGCTCTGGTTGAGCGCGTTGAGCTGAAGCGGCGCCGTGGGGGCCATCGTGAGCTTCTGGATCGACAGGTACGCGGTCTTGCCGTCGCTGGAGAGGTCGACGAACGCGCCGCAGTTGATGTCCATCACGAGCTGGTCGCATTCCGTCGCGTCGTAGCGCGAAAGAAAGCGCGGCCTCGCCGGGTCGGAGACGTCGAAGAACAGCACGCCGCCCTGCGGATAGGTGATCGCCACCGCCGCGATGTCCGCCTTGACGTCCATCTCGCCGAGGATCACGTTCGGGCGATCCTTGAGCTGTGCGGTGAGCGACTCGAACGCGACCTGCTTCATCCGGCACGAGAACTCGTGCTGCGAGATGTCTGAGTGGTTGTGGCCGTCGCCGACCGGCATCGCCTTCGCCGCCTCGTCGGTGCACGGTCCGGCCGGCGCCGGCGCCTGGCGCGCCGTGGCGAAGCGCGATGCCGCAGCGGCGGCGTCGGCCTCGCGCGCGCCGGCGAGGCCGCCGAACAGCCCGTGGCCGCCGACCGCGCCGGGGGTGACCTCGTGCGCCTCCCCGGGGTGCGCGCCCGCGGGTGAGACCCCGATCGCACCCAGCACGGCAGCCAGCGACGCCAGGCACGTGAGCAGGAGGACAGAGCGGCGCATGCCGCGGCAACTTAGCGCGTTCGGCGGCGGGGTATCACCGGCTGGCGCATCGCTTGACTGCGAACGTCATCCGCAGCGCGGTGCCCCCGGCCGGCGAGTTGCCGATGTCCAGCGTGTCGGCCGTGTCGGCGATGAGCGGCAGGCCCACGCCGAGGCCAGGGCTGTTGAGCCGCGGAATCATCCCGCTGCCGTCGTCGCAGACCTCGACAACGAGGCTGTCGCCCTCGAACCTCGCGTCGACGCTCACGGGACCGGGATGCGCGGCGTCGACGTAGGCGTGGATGACGGCGTTCGTGACGGCCTCCGAGACCGCGAGCCTGGCCGAGGTCAGCAGGGGCTCGCCGATGCCGGCGTCGCTGAGAAAGCCGGTGATCGCGCCACGCAGCGCCGGCACCGCGGCCGGGACGGCATCCGTCGACCGATGTAGACACATGCTCACGTAGACATTCTTGCCTGCCCGGATGACGGCGCCCTTAGACCGCGACGGACAGATAATCGGTCGGTCAGGGCTCGCCGCGGGCGATCAGCCGGCTGAGCACGATGATCGTCTTGGTGCGCGCGATCGCCGGGTTCGTCCGGATCCGCTCGAGCGACGCCTCGAGGTGGGCGACGTCGGTCGCGCGCACCTGGATGAGCGCGTCGGCGTCGCCGGTGACGGTGTAGGCCGCCACGATCTCCGGCTCCCCCAAGAGCGTCTCGCGCAGTGCGATCGGGCTCATGTTCGCAGCGCAGAAGATCTCGACGAACGCCTCCGTGCGCTGACCGAGCGCCGCCGGATCGACGAGCGCCGTGAAGCCGGTGATGACCCCGCGCTCGCGCAGGCGGTCGACGCGGCGCTTGACCGCCGGTGAGGAGAGGTTCACCCGCTCGCCGAGCTCGGCGAGGCTGCGCCTGCCGTCCTCGAGCAGCTCGGCGACGATGCGGCGGTCGATGTCGTCGAGCTCGGCTATGCGGCGAGCGGGGGGTTCGGGAGGGGCGTGGTGGCGCTCAGGCGCCGGCCGGTTGCGTCGGCGTCCGCGTCGGCCAGGACGCCGAGCAGGCGCTCGAGCAGCCAGTCGGCCTCGGCGGCCGTGATCGTCAGCGGCGGCGCGAGCCGGACCGTCTGTTCGTGCGTGTCCTTGGCCAGCACGCCGGCCGCAAGCAGCCGCTCGCAGATCGCGCGCGCACTGCCGTGGTGCGCACGCACGTCGAGCCCGAACCACAGCCCGCGCGAGCGGATCGCGCGCAGCGCCGGCGACGCTGCGGCGTCGAGTCCCGAGCGCAGGCGCGCGCCGAGGCGCGCCGCGTTGGCCTGCGGCTCGCCCGTCGCCAGCAGCTCGAGCACGGCGCGCCCGACGGCGCAGGCGAGCGGGTTGCCGCCGAACGTCGAGCCGTGCGTGCCGGGGGTGAAGACGTCGAGCACCGCATCGTCGCCGGCGATCGCCGACAGCGCGACGATGCCGCCGCCGAGCGCCTTGCCGAGCACGTAGAGGTCGGGCACGACGTTGTCGTGGTCGCAGGCGAAGGTCCGACCCGTGCGGCCCAGCCCGGACTGGATCTCGTCGGCGATGAGCAGCACGTCGTGCTCGCGGGTCAGGCGGCGCACGGCGCGCAGATAGCCGTCCGGCGGCAGGATCACGCCGGCCTCGCCCTGGATCGGCTCGACGAGGAAGGCGACGACGTCGTCGCCCCGCTCGCGCAGCGCCGCCTCGAGCGCGGCCGCGTCGCCGAAGGGCACGCGCACGAACCCCGGCGTGAACGGCCCGAAGCCGTCCCGCGCGAGCAGGTCGTCCGAGAAGGAGACGATCGTCGTGGTGCGGCCGTGGAAGTTGCCGTCGCAGACGATGATCGTCGCGCGCTCGGGCGCGACGCCCTTGACGTCGCGGCCCCACTTGCGCGCGGCCTTGATCGCGGTCTCGACGGCCTCGGCGCCGGTGTTCATCGGCAGGATGCGCTCCTTGCCGGTCAGCGCCGCGAGGTCGCGCGCGAACGGGCCGAGCTGGTCGTTGGCGAACGCGCGGCTCGTGAGCGTGACGCGCTCGAGCTGCTCGTGCGCGGCGGCGACGAGGCGCGGGTGGCGATGGCCGAAGTTCAGCGCGCTGTAGGCCGACAGCGCGTCGAGGTGGCGGCGGCCGCGGTCGTCGTGCACCCACGCGCCTTCGGCGTGTGTGACGGTGACCGGCAGCGGGTGGTAGTTGTGGGCGGTGTAGCGTGCGGCGAGCGCGCCGGCATCCTGCGCGGCCAGCCGCACGTCGAGCGCGAGCGTCAGGCAGCGCGGCCCGCCGCCTGCCTTGAGGAACTCCGAGACCTCCACGACGACCGGCTCGAAGCCGCGCGCGCGCAGCGCCTTGTCCAGGCGCGGCGAGCAGGCGGCCATGACGACCGTGCGGCCCACCACGACGGCGTTGGCGCCAAACGCCTCGACCTCCTCGGCCGTGAGCACGATCGGGTCGGCCACGAGCGCGAGCAGCCGCCGCCGGCTGTCCTCGTCGAACTTGTCGAGCGCGACGAGCGCGCTGTGCGAATCGAGCGGGCAGAAGGCGATGTCGAGGTGGTAGAAACGCTCGTCGGAGAGTTCGACGGGCAGGATCCGCGCGTCGACGATCCGCGCGAGGTCGACGTAGGAGGACGCCGACGAGCGCGTGCGATACGCGCCGACGAGCGTTCCGTCGAAGGGCAGCGCATCGCCCGCGCCCTCCTGCACGACGTCATCGCCGAGGCGGCGGATCGCGTAGCCGTGCGCGGCGAACCAATGCTCGGCGAGGGCGGGCTCCGCGCGCCGCTCTGCGTGACGCATGCGTGCCGGGATGAAGGTCTCGCCGTCGACCAAGCCGAGGTTGGCGGTGAAGACGAGGTCGGGCAGCCCGCGCTGCGGCGGGAGGATCTCGATCTGGGCGCCGGCCGCCCGCAGCGTCGCGACAAGCGCGTCCCACTGACGCCTCGCACGCGCGCGATCGACCGGGACGGCGATGTCCATCCACGGGTTGATCGCGTAGGAGACGTCGAAGTGGGTGGGCGGGCACATGAGCAGGCGCCGCCCCCAGGTGAGCTCTGCGGGCATGGCCACACACCGTGGCACGCGGGCATCCGTTCGCCAAGGGGCCGCCATTGCGCGGTACCGACCCATTGTTGCGTCTGTGGCATCGTTCCGATTGATTCTTGCGCGAGCTGGTGGATCGAGCTACGAAAGCCGTGGTCGCAGCGCACCAACTCATCGGTCCTACCACCGCGTCGCCCTTTGCTCGTTTGCGACGCAGCCGCGGGGGTATCTCGCGGCCATGGCTACGGCAGGTGGGGTGCTCGGGCCGCGAAAGACGGTTGAGGAGTGCCTCGAGACGTCCGAGGTCGAGGGATTTCGGCTCAAGAAGGAGCTCGGAGCGCTCGACATCGTCGTCTTCGGCGTCGGCGTCATCGTCGGCGCGGGGATCTTCGTGCTCACCGGCGTGGCGGCGGCGACGGAGGCCGGACCCTCGATCACCCTGTCTTTCGTCTTTGCGGCGGTCGTGTGCGCGTTGGCTGCGCTGTGCTATGCCGAGTTCGCGGCGATGGTCCCGGTCGCGGGCAGCGCCTACACGTACTCCTACGCGACCCTCGGCCAGTTCATCGCGTTCATCATCGGCTGGGATCTCTTCCTGGAGTTCACGGTCGGGGCCGCCGCGGTGGCCATCGGGTGGTCGGGGCAGCTCAACGCGACGCTGGAGCAGATCTTCGGCGTGACCTTGCCCGAGGCGATCACCGCCCCGCCGTCCGAGGGCGGCGTGGTCAACCTCCTCGGCATGCTGCTCGTCTTCGCGCTCACGTACCTGCTCGTGCGCGGGATCCGGATCAGCTCGCGCGCCAACATCATCATGGTCATCGTCACGATCGCGGTGCTGCTGGTCGTCATCGCGGTCGGCGCGACCGAGGTGAACACGGCGAACTGGGACCCGTTCTTCCCCTTCGGCTTCAGCGGCGTGATCGGCGGGGCGGCGCTGGTGTTCTTCGCCTTCATCGGCTTCGACATCGTCGCCACGACCGCGGAGGAGGCGCGCAAGCCCCAGCGCGACATGCCGCGCGGCATCCTCGGGTCGCTGGCGATCACGACGGTGCTCTACGTCGCCGTCGCGCTCGTGCTGACCGGGATGCTCGTCTACAGCGAGCTCAACACGGCGGCGCCGATCGCGACCGCCTTCGAGAGCGCCGACCGCCCGTGGGCGAGCGGGTTCATCTTCGCGGGCGCCCTGATCGCGCTGACCAACACCGTCCTCATCCTGCTGCTCGGGCAGTCGCGCGTGGCCTTCGCGATGGCGCGCGACCGCCTGCTGCCAGGTCAGCTGGCCAAGACCCACCCGCGCTACGGCACCCCGTCGCGCATCACGATCATCATCGGCGTCCTCGTCGCGATCCTCGCGGGCGTCACGCCGATCGCCACCGCCGCCGAGCTCGTCAACATCGGCACCTTGTTCGCGTTCATGCTCGTGTCCGCCGGCATCCTGATCCTGCGTCGCCGCGAGCCCGACCGGCCGCGCCCCTTCCGCACGCCGGGGGTGCCGATCGTGCCCATCCTCGCGATCGTCCTGTCCGCGGTGCTCATCGTCACGCTGGAGCCCCTGACGTGGCTGCGCTTCCTGGTCTGGATGCTGATCGGCCTCGTCGTCTACTTCCTCTACAGCCGCAAGGCCAGCATCGTGGGGCAGCGACGCGAGGCCGAGGGCGGCGCCTAGGCCTCTAGGAGGCGAGCGCCTCCCAGCGCGCGAACGCCTCTTCGACGGCGCGCTTGGCCGCCGCGTGGCGTTGCGAGGACCGCGCCGTGGCCTCGGCCGTCGCCCATGCCGCCGGGTCGGCGAGCTCGGCCTCGAGGTTCTTCAACGCCGCCTCCGCCTGCTCGATCTCGCGCTCGAGCTCGCGCACCCGCCGGCGCGCGTTCTTCGAAAGCCCGTTGTTCGAGGCGCCGTTCGCACCCCCACCGCCGTTTGCGCCCTCGGCGAGCGCCGCCGCGGTGGCCGCGGCGAGCCGCTCGCCGGCGCAGTCGGCACCCGCCGCAGACGGCTGCCGGGCGCGCGCGGCCTTCCCCTTCTTGTGCTTCGGCGTCGGCTGCGCAGCGGCCCTCAAC
>JAHWJM010000106.1 GCA_019348435.1 Actinomycetota bacterium | reverse complement strand
AGCGCGTTGTGTGACCTCTCTCACTCATGACTGGCCAGTCAGCCAGGACACTGTGTCCGGGTGGTGAGCGCGCAGGCTCCTCCCGATGGCCTGCTGATACATCCGTCCCACCATCCAGCTGGACGACAACCACATAGCAGTGCTTCTCCTCCCGAAGCGGCCCGCCTCCCCGGCGGGTCGTTTCACGTCGCGGGCGGAGGGTGTCTCGCCTCAGCGCCGCCAGTTGGCGATCCGCACGTGCAGGTGGTCGTTGTGGTGCGCGATCGCCTGCACGACCGACGGCGGCCCGCCCAGGCCGACGTGGGTGCCGACGAAGACGAACTGCGCCCCGGCGCCGACGAAGCGGCTGACGAGATCCTGCGAAAGCGCGCGGTCGACGTCGGCGACCTTGTCAGGTGGCCGCAGCGCCCGGTCGCGCCGCGGGTAGAGGATGTCGACGTCCAGCCCGTTCTGGTGTGACATGTGCCCGAGGCCGCCGAACTCGCTGCCGAACGGGCCGCCGTACGGCAGGCTGAGGTCGCCGATCAATACCGGCGGCGCGGCCGGGTTGGCCAGGCGGTAGTCGCGCAGGACGTAGAGCAGGAACGCCAGCAGGCGGTCGCTGCCCCAGCGGCGGTCGGGCCGGTTGGGCGTGCGGTGGCGGATCGGGTCCCAGGTCACCCAGTCGGGCCCGGCTCCCGGCAGCTGCAGCCCGTTGACGAGGCGCCCGCGGTTCGGCGCGCCGACCGCCAGCGAGCCGACCTGCGGCACCGCCATCGCGGGCGGCAGCCGCTGCGCCGGGCGGACCGCCGTCGTCGTCAGCGCGGCGCGTACGGCGGTCCCGCCACGCGGCTGCTTCGTCACCAGCGAGCCCGGGTTCAGGCGCAGAACGCGCACCTGCTCGACCGCCGACGCATCGCGGCCGCCGCAGCCGGCGAACAGGACGGCGGCGGCCAGCGCCGCGACGGCGGCGAGCGCAGCGAACCACAAGGACATGATGAGGGGAGGCTACGTGCCGGCGACAGCGCGGCGCGCCACCGCGGCCGCGATGCGCTCGGCGATGCGCTTGCCCGTGAAGCCGACCTCCGCGTGCAGGATCGCCGGCGTGCCGTGCGTGACGTAGCGGTCGGGCAGGCCGACGCGCAGGATCCGCGCGCTGTCGATCGCGTCCTCGTTGAGCGACTCCCACACGGCGGTGCCGAAGCCGCCCGCCAGGACGCCCTCCTCGACGGTCACGAGCAGCTCGTGCTCGGTCGCGAGCTGCGCCATCAGCGCCGCGTCGATCGGCTTGGCGAAGCGCGCGTCGACGACCGTGGCGTCGAGGCCGCTCGCGCTGAGGCGGTCGGCGGCCTCGAGGCCCTTCGCCACGCCCGTCCCGTAGCCGACGATCGCGACCTTGCCGTCGCCCTCGCGCAGGATCTCGCCGCGGCCGATCTCGACCGGTTCGGGCCGCGTGGGCAGCGCCACCCCCTCGGCCTCGCCGCGCGGGTAGCGCAGGGCGGCCTGCCCGGGGTGGACGAGCGCGGTGCGCAGCATCCTCACGAGCATCGCCTCGTCGCGAGCGGCGCCATCAGCACGATGTTGGGCAGCGCGCGCATGTACGCGATGTCGTACAGCCCCATGTGCGTCGGGCCGTCGTTGCCGACGAGACCCGCGCGGTCCATCGCAAAGACCACCGGCAGCTTCTGGATGGCGACAACGTGGATGATCGAATCGTACGCTCGCTGCAGGAACGTCGAGTAGATCGCTGCGACCGGCTTGACGCCCTCCAGCGCGAGCCCCGCGGCGAACAGGATCGCCTGCTGCTCGGCGATGCCGACGTCGAAGTAGCGCTTCGGCATGGCCTTCTGCAGGATGTTCAGCCCCGTGCCGGTGTTCATCGCCGCCGTGATCCCGACGACCCGGCGATCGCGGCGGCACTCCTGCACGAGCGCCTCGCCGAAGACCGTCGTGTACTGCGGCGGCGGCGTCGGCAGCGTCGGCAGCGCGGGTGCGGCGACCACGCCGTTGGCGATCGACTTGGGCTTGGCGGCGTGCCAGCGCTCCATCCCCTCCTCTCCGCCCTCCTCGGCGGGCGCGAACCCCTTGCCCTTGACGGTGGCGATGTGGACGAGCACCGGGCGCTCCGCGGCGAGCGCGGTGCGCAGCGCGGTGCGCAGGGCATGCACGTCGTGGCCGTCGATGACGCCCGTGTAGGCCCAGCCGAGCTCCTCCCAGAGCAGGCCGGGCGCCCAGAACGCCTTGATCGACTCCTTCATCTGCTCGCCGTAGCGCTCGAAGCGGCGGCCGACGCCGGGCAGCTCGCTGAGGCGCGTCTCCATGCTCTCGCGCGTGTGCCAGAGCTTGGGGTGCAGGCGCACGCGGGTGAAGTAGCGCGACAGCGCGCCCACGTTGGGCGCGATCGACATGCCGTTGTCGTTGAGCACGACGACCATCGGCGTCCCGGCGCCGCCGGCCTGGTGGATCGCCTCGAACGCGACGCCGCCGGTCATCGCGCCGTCGCCGATGACCGCGACGACGTGGGGCGGGTGGGGTTCGGATGGCACCTTGAGCGCGCGCATCGCCTCCTTCAGGCCGACGCCGTAGCCGATCGAGGTCGAGGCGTGGCCGGCGCCCATGATGTCGTGCTCGGACTCGGAGATCGAGCAGAACGGCGCGAGGCCCGCGTACTGGCGGATCGTCGCGAGCTCGTCGCGGCGGCCGGTGAGGACCTTGTGCGGATAGGCCTGGTGGCCGACGTCCCAGAGGATCTTGTCGCGCGGCGAGTCCAGCAGCGAGTGCAGCGCGACCGCGAGCTCGCAGGTGCCGAGGTTCGCCCCGAAGTGCCCGCCGATCTCGCCGACCGTGGCGATGATGTGCTCGCGCACCTCCTGGGCGACGCGCGTGAGCTCGTCCTCGCTGAGAGCGTGGAGGTCGCAGGGGTGGTTGATGCTCTGTAGAAGCGTCTTGCTCATCGGTGTCTAGGAGGTGCGGGTCGCGATGAAGTCGGTGATCTGCTCGAGCGCTGGCGCGCCGTCGGGCGCGGCGGCGAGAAGCGACGCGCGTGCCTGACGGTGCGACCGTGCGGCCAGCTCACGTGCGCCTTCGAGTCCGAACTCGCTGACGTACGTGCGCTTGCCGTGGCGCTCGTCGCTGCCCTGCGGCTTACCCAACGCAGCGTCCGTACCAGTCACGTCGAGGATGTCGTCGACGATCTGAAACAGGACACCGAGCTCGGCGGCAAACTCGCAGAAGTCTGAGGTCTCGGGCCGTGTCATTCCGTTGATAAGCAATACGCACTCTACCGACGCCGCGATCAGCCTCCCGGTCTTCAGCTCGTGCAGGCGCCGCAGCTCGTCGGCGTCCTGCCCCTGGCCTGCGACATCCATGTACTGCCCACCGACCATGCCCTCGACGCCGGTCGCAGTCGCGAGCTCGACCATCGCGTTGAGGATCGGCCGCGGCTCCCCGCGCTGGTGGGTGAGGATGTGCTTGAAGGCCTCGGCGTAAAGCGCGTCGCCGGCGAGGATCGCGACGTCCTCGCCGAAGGCCCTGTGCGCCGTGGGTCGGCCGCGACGCATGTCGTCGTCATCCATCGCCGGCAGGTCGTCGTGGATGAGCGAGTACGTGTGGATGAGCTCGATGCCGGTCGCGAGTGGCAGCATGTCGCGCTCGTCGCGCCCGATCGCGCGCGCCGTGGCCAGCGCGAGGACCGGGCGGATCCGCTTGCCGCCGGCGAGCAGGCTGTAGCGCATCGCCTCGACGAGGCGGGCGGTACCCGGCTCCTCGGAGAACGTGAGCCTCTCGAGCTCGTCCTCGACCAGCAGCCGCAGCTCTTCGGGATACGGCATGTCGGGCTCGGGGTCCGCCGCCGCCGCGGGATCAGAGCAGCGAGTCCTGGCCCGGCAGCGGGTCGCGCGCCGCCTCGCGCGCGCGGCGGTCGAGCTCGGCGGAGGCCTGCGACGCCAGCGCCGCGCAGTCCTCGACGACCGTCGCGGCGGCGTCGGCGCTCAGATCGCCGGACCGCAGCTGCTCGGCCGCCCGCTCCAGCTGGCCGACGAGTTCGTCGAGGGTTGTCGCGTCGGCTTCGCTCATGACGTCGTCGCGGGATTGTCGCCCATCTCGCGGTGGACCGCGGCGAGAATGCCGTTGACGAACTTCGGCGCGTCGGCGCCGGAGTACGTCTTGGCGAGTTCGACGGCCTCGTCGATGGCGCCCTCCGGGGGGATCGGCGTTTCGGCGGGCGCGGCGTCCGGGTGCAGCATCTCCAGCAGCGCGACGCGCATGATCGCCTTCTCCAGCGGGGCGATGCGGTCGATCGTCCAGCCCTTGGCGTGGCGCGCGAGCAGGGCGTCGAGCTCCTCGGCGCGGTCCTCGGCGGCGTAGGCGAGGGCGCGCGTGAAGAGCGATGCGTTGCTCTCGAAGACGTCCTCGAGCTCGCGCTTGGTCACGTCGGCCTGATAGAGGGCGAAGACGGCCGCCCTGCGCTGATCGGTCCTGCGCGACATGTCTGCTTCGCAGCGGCGCGGCTAGACGCGCGACATGTAGTCGCCGGTGGCCGTCTGGACCTTGACGCGGTCGCCGATGTTGACGAACAGGGGCACGCGGATCGTGGCGCCGGTCTCGAGCGTCGCCGGCTTGTCGCCGCCACCCGACGCGGTGTCGCCCCGCAGCCCGGGCTCGGTCTCGGTGACCTCGAGTTCGACCGATGACGGCAGCTGCAGATCGCCGGGCACGTCGTCGATGAAGAGCACGTCGACGGTGTCGTTGGCCTTCGTCCAGCGCAGCGCCTCGGCGACGGATGACTGGGGAACGGCGATCTGCTCATAGGACTCCGCGTCCATGAAGTGCGCGTCGGTGCCGTCGGCATACAGGAACTGCATCTTGCGCGCCTCCGTGTGGACGGAGCGGAACTTCTCGCCCGCGCGGAAGGTCTTGTCGATGACGTTGCCGTCGCTCGCGCGGCGCAGCTTCGTGCGCACGAACGCGCCGCCCTTGCCGGGCTTGACGTGCTGGAAGTCGAGGACCTTGAAGATCGTCCCGTCAACCTCGATGTGGTTGCCGTTCTTCAGTTGGTTGGTGCTGATCATGGCTGCGCGTCAGTCTAGGACGCTGTTGCGCCTTGCCGTCGCGCGCGGGGCGCTCCGGCGGATAGCAGCCTGGCCACGAGCTGTTGCGGCGCGAGCAGCGCCTGCTGGCGAGTGGTTCGGAGCACGCGCTCGCCCGCCGCCTCGAGCTGGGCCTGCCGGTCGCGGTCGAGTTGCTGGGCGAGCGGGCCGTCGTGCCAGGGACTGCTGTCGATCTCGAGGCTGACGCGCTGCGCCGGCCACCGCAGGTCGGGGTAGTAGGGCACCCCACCGACCACCAGCCGCGCGTTGACTACCGGATGCTCGAGCCCCGCCTGCAGGACGAGATCGAGCACCACGTCCTCATGGCCGCTGGCGGTGGGCGCCCGGCCCGTTTTGATGATCGCCGCTACCCGCCGCCTGCCGGCGTGCCCGTTGGCGCGCGACAGGACGGCGGCGAACTGCTGCATGCTGGCGAGTTCTTCCGCCTGGGCCTTGCGCACAAGGCGCTTGAGCCGCGCGTCGGAGAGCTGGGGCGCGATCTCGAGGATCGCGCGGGCGGGTGTGGTGCACGGGATGCCGAACAGGCGGGTCGTGTCGCGCGGGTCGAGCGCGCGGGTGCGGTGAAAGCGGATGCCGGGACGTCTACGCTCCGCCGACCCGCGGACGGTGACGTCGATACGCAGGCGCTCCCAGCGCACGAGTCGGGCCAGCGCGCACGACGCCCAGTGGGATAGAAACGCCTCGTCGCCGCCGGCGAGAACGGCTGCCATGAAGCGCGCGTCGAGCGTCTGTGGCGCGTAGCCGACGGCGTAGACGCCCGTGTGCACCCGGTGCAGCGAGCCTTTGCGCACCCGCCGCGCGACGGCGGCACGGTCAAGCCGGCAGGCGGCGAGCTGATCGACACGGATCAGCCCGTGCTGCCGCGCGGCCACGTCAGCTACCCGCCCGTCGGGCGGCGCGTCGACTCGTGCACGCGGAGCGAGACTCATTCGACACACCCCCTGCCGCAGCACCCGATCTGGCCCATCGATGCAGCGTGAAACCACGCGCGTCACGAAACCAGTCGCGACCGCGACAACTTGGCGGCACGATCGCAACAGAACTTCGCGCGCAGCCGGGCTGCGTCGAATCGTGCACGCGGAGCGATACAGATTCGACGCACCGGGTGACGAACCGCAGCGCCGCCGCCCCGCGCTACCAGCTCTCAGACGCTCTGCAGGGACGGCGACGACGACGGCGACGTGGCGAGCGCCCGCGAAACGCTCCGCCGCGCCGCCCCGCCGAACGCCTCGCGCGCAAGCCAGGCCGCCAGCGGCAGCGACCAGGCCAGGAAGAACGCGGCTTGCATATCTGGGCTCAGCCATTGCGGCGCACGCTCGAACGTGACCCAGACGATCGCGCTCGTGGCGAGCGCGAGGATCGGCGGGCGCTCCGGTCGACAGAGCGTCTCCCACGTCAGCAGCGCCAGCAAGAACGGCAGCTCGTAGTAGACGACGTTCCACGGGTCGAGGATGCACCGCAGCAGGAAGAGCAGTGTGAGCAGGAGCAGGATCTGCTCGCCGCCGAAGCGCGGCACGGCGCGGTGCACGCGCGCCCAGGCAAGCGACAGCGGCACGACGAGAAACGCGATCAGCGGGTGTGTCACGGGCGACAGCCACTCCGGCGGGACGCGGTAGCCGTCCGGCTTGGGCAGCCCGTTGCCGCCGATGACGACGTGCCCGCTCTCGCCGAGAAACCAGAACGCCTGCCACGGAACGAAGATGACGTTGCCGGTCTGGCTGGCGCCGGCGACGAGCGCCTCGTGCGAGCCCGCGAGCAGGAGCGGGGTGAGGACGGCGATCGTGGTCGTGCCGGCGATCGCGAGCGCAAGGATCCGGCGCTGCGGCAGCGCGAGCAGCACCGGGCCGATCGCGAGCACCGCCCATTGCTTCGTGGCGATGGCCAACCCGAGCAGGACCGAGGCCAGCACCGTGCGGGCGTCGATCGCGGCGAGCACCGCGCCGATCGCGAACGCGGCGCAGAGCAGCTCTTCGGGATGACCCATCTCGAGGGCACGTAGCGTGACCGGATTGCAGACGCAGAGCGCGAGGACGAGCGCGCGGGCGCCGATCGTCCGCCCGCGCCGGTCCATGCGGCGCACCAGCGCGATTCCGAGCAGCACCAGCGCAAGGACGCACGGGATCGAGACCGCGCGGTAGACCGCGAGCTCGCCACCACCCAGCGCCGCTACCGCGCCCGCAAACGGCGCGCGCAGGACGAGCGAGCCGCCGTAGGCCGGCGCTTGCGAGAGGAAGCCGGCGACATCCCCCGCGATCAGCAGCTTGAAGGCGCCGGAGACCTCGTTGTCGTAGTCGTTCCAGGCGAAGCCCTGCAGCGTGAGCCAGCACATCGTGGCCGCGCCGACGAGTCCGCCTGCCCACCAGGCCCATTCGCTGCTCAGACGTGCGCGCACGACGAGGGCATCGGCAGCTCGGGCGCGGCGCTTGAACGTCGCGCGGCGCTACTGGACCGTGCGCAGCGCCTTGGGCAGCCCGTTGAGCACCTCGCATCCGTCGTCGGTGACCGCGACGAGATCCTCGATTCGCACGCCGATCGCGCCGGGGACGTAGATGCCGGGCTCGACGGTGACGATGTTGCCCGCCGCCAGCGGGTCCTCGCCCGTCTTCCCCAGGCGCGGGCCCTCGTGGACCTCCATCCCGACGCCGTGGCCGAGGCCGTGGCCGCAGGGCTCGGCAGGGCCGGCGGCGTCGTCCGCCGTAGCCTCGGCGCCCTCGCGGTCGGCCACCGCGATGGCATACTTGTCGCCCTGGTGTTTCGGGCTGTCGCCCTTTGGGCTGGCTTGTTTTGGGCTTTTTTGCGCCGGAGCGGCGGGCTCGTCGCCGGCGTCGCTGGGCCGTTTGTCATCCGTCATGGGTGGGCTCCGTTGTCGATGGGGTTAGGCGGCCGGTCAGCGCGTCTCGTCTTTCGTCGCGGGCGAGTCCCTTGCTGAGGTCATGCCGATGGGCGGATCGTCAGTCATGCCGGCCAGGACCTCGGCCACATGGCGGACCGT
>JAHWJM010000105.1 GCA_019348435.1 Actinomycetota bacterium | reverse complement strand
TCGAGCCCCCGGCGGCGTACGTTCCACCGCCCCACGGACGAGTGCGGCTAGGCCGTCGCGTCCGTCGGCGATTGGGCCAGCCACCGGCGTCCGCGGCAACGAGGACAGACGCGGCCCACCGACGCGGCTCCAGAGACCCAGCGGCAGGCCCCTTGTCGGCATCAGTGGCAGCACGCCGTGGATACTGCCGCCGGCGTCCTCCAGTGCGAGCCCGACCGCTCGTTGGCCATACTCCCGCTGCAGCACCCGCAGCCATGCAGAGGTGTGGTAGATGAGCCCTTCGGCGTGCGTGGAGACGTAGGCGTCCCATCTTGCGTCGGCGCTCGCGTCGATCTCACGCACTCGCAGCTGGCCGTGCGCGGAGGAACCGTCCAACGGGCGGCGCGCCGGCGACATACCGCCAGGAGTGTACGTCTCTTCGCGAGGCAGTGGCAGAACCGGCTCTGCGATCACCCCACCACTTCGACCAGAGCGCGCTCCACGGCGGCGCAGACACGCTCGACCTCCGCAAGCTCCATGTGCGGGAAGATCGGCAGCGAGAGCACGCGGCGGGCGGCGCGCTCGGACTTCGGCAGGTCGCCGGGCGCGTAGCCGAGGTGGCGCCAGCCCGGCTGCAGGTGCACCGGCGTCGGGTAGTGCACGCCGGTGGCGATGCCGTCCTTGGCCAGCCTCGCCCGCAGCGCGTCGCGGTCGTCCGTCTCGATGACGAACAGGTGGTGCGCCGATGACATGCCCGGCGCGTCCTCGGGCGGGAGGGTGAGCGGCAGCCCGGCGAGTCGGCTGCGGTAGCACTCGGCGATCGCCGCGCGTTGCGCGTTGTCGTCGTCTAGCAGGCGCAGGCGCAGGCGCAGCAGTGCCGCCTGCAGGTTGTCCAAGCGCTCGGTCCCGCCCGGGTGCTCATGGCGGTTGGCGTCGCCCGGCGCGCTGCCGTGGTGGCGCAGCGAGCGCACCAGCGCCGCGATGTCGTCGTCGTCGGTCGTCACCGCCCCGCCGTCGCCCATCGCGCCGAGGTTCTTCGTCGGGTAGAACGAGAAGCAGCCGACGGTTCCCAGCGCCCCGGTCCGGAGCTCGCCCAGCCGCGCGCCGTGAGCCTGCGCGGCGTCCTCGACGACGGCCACGCCGCGCGGCCCACAGACCGCCCGGATGGCATCGATGCCCGCCGGCCGGCCGTAGAGGTGCACCGGTACGACAGCCGCCGTCCGCGGACCGAGCGCGGCCTCCAGCGCCGCGGGATCGACAGTGCGGGTCGCCGCGTCGATGTCGACGAGGACCGGCGTCGCCCCCGTCGCGGCAATCGCTTCGACGGTGGCCACGAACGTATGCGCGACTGTGACCACTTCGCTGCCGGGACCGGCGCCGCAGGCACGCAGCGCGAGCTCGATGGCCACCGTGCCGTTGGCGACGCCGACGCAGTGCGCGCTGCCGCAGAACGTCGCGAACTCGGCCTCGAAGGCCGCCAGGTCCTCGCCGAGACTGAACGCGCCGGCAGCCGCGATCCGCTCGAAGGTGGCCAACGCGGCCTCGCGCTCGCTGGACCAGCGGCGCGCGAGGTCGAACAGCGGCAGCGCGTCGGCAGTCACGATGGTGAGGTCAGGCCGCGTTTCGGCGAACGAGGGCCAGCGGCGTGCGCAGCAGGATCAGCGCGTCGACACGCGGGCTGCAGGTGCGGGCGTACTCCGCATCCAGCGACAGCATCTCCAGAAAGCTCACGTCGTTGCGCCCGCTGACCTGCCACAGTCCGGTGATGCCCGGGCGGACATCGAACCGCGCGAAGTGCTCTGACCGGTAGTGCTCGAGCTCGTAGGGCAGTGCCGGGCGCGGCCCGACGATCGACATCTGGCCTCGGAGCACGTTTACGAGCTGGGGCAGCTCGTCGAGGCTCGTCGGCCGCAGGAATCGCCCAACCCTCGTGACCCGTGGGTCTGCGGTGAGCTTCTTCAGCCCGGGGCCGGCATCAGCTCCGGCGCTTGCGAGGTGGGCGATGTAGCGGCGGTGGGTTTCGGGCGACACGCCGTCATGCATCGTCCGGAACTTCAGGACCACGAAAGGCCGTCGCCGGCGACCGCAGCGCTCCTGGCGGAACAGCAGCGGCCCCGGCGTGTCGAGCATGATGGCGAGCGCGATCAGCGCGAGCAGCGGGCTGAGCACGACCAGCAGGACCGCGGCGAGCAGCACGTCGATCATCCGTTTCGCGCGCCTCCATCCCGCGGACATTGGCGCGCTCGTCCTAGCGTTGCGGGGCTGCGGCGGCGCGTCGGCAACGGGAGTAGCATGGATCTCCGTCGCGGTGCCCACGTCAAGCCTCATAATGTTCGGTCGGAGGATCGCCAGGCACCGTTTTTCGGCGTATCCGTCGGCAAAGCTCGCTAAACCTCTGCCCAGTCTTCGACGGAACACGCGTCAGCATGGCCAACGCGCCGTGAGATCCTCTTTTCGTCCCCACGGAGTGTCCTGCCGCAAGCCACCCTGCCTCCCGGCCCGAGATGTAAGGCACGTCCAATGAATCCGCAGGCACCTGTAGCACCGGTCGACTACTTGCGCGCCGTACTCCAACGGTGGCGGCTGGTGGTGCTCGTCGTCGCCCTCTGCGCGGGCACGGCCCTCGCCGTGAGTCTCTCCTCCGAGAAGCAATACGACGCCACTGCGCAGCTGCTGCTGCGCGCCCAGGAGCCGGTCGACCCGCTGTTCGATCCCGTCGGGAGCGCAGCTTCGCGAGACCCGGAGCGCGCCCTGAACACGGAGGTACAGCTGATCACCATCGGGCCGACGGCGCAACGCGTCCGGAACCAACTCAACCTCGATCGCACTGCCGACGAACTGCTCGAACAGGTAGAGGTCACGACCAGCTCGACGTCGGACATCGTCGAGCTTTCGGCCCGTGACACTAATCCCGTCCTGGCCGCACGGATCGCGAACGCGTTCGCCGATGCGTACGTGCAGTTCCGCGTCGAGTCCGCGAGCGAGCGGTACCGTGAGGCGGCTGATCTGGTCCAGCGCCGGCTGCTGGCACTCTCGCCCGTCGAGCGGCGCACCCCGCAGGGACTCGAGCTGCAGGCCCGGCGCCAGAACCTGCTGCTCGCGGCGGAGCAGAAGGCGGCAGACGCGATGGTCGTTCGCCGCGCGAGCGTTCCCGACAGCGCTGCGCGCCCGCGCCCGAAGCTCGCCGCGGCGATCGGAATCGTCCTTGGCCTCCTGCTCGGCGTCGGCGTCGCCCTCATCCTCCAGCTCGTCGACCGCCGCTTGAAGGACGAGCACGAGGTCGAGGAGTTCTTCAATCTGCCGGTTCTCGCGGCAATACCGCGACCGGCGCGACGCGCGCCGGCGTTCGACGATCCGGCGCAGCGCGAGGCCTACGGCCTGCTCGCCGCGAACATGCGGGCCGCCGAGATCGGAGACGCCAGCTCGGTGATCATGATCAGCTCGCCCAGCCCCGCCGACGGCAAGACGAGCGTGACGATCGGAGCTGCGCGCGCCTATGCGCGCCTTGGCCTGAGCGTCGTCGTCATCGAGGCCGACCTGCGCCGACCAGCCTTCGCACGCTACACCGACGTATCGTTCTCGGCAGGGCTAACCGGAGTGCTGGCCGGCCGTTCCGTCGCCAAGGAGCTGCTCTGGCTCGACGCCGACACGCTGCTTCCGTCCGATCGCGCGGGCGCCGACGGCGCCGTCGGCATCCTGCCGGCGGGGGATGTGCCGGACAACCCCCAGCGACTGCTTTCCGATCCGGGCATGCGGCGAGTCGTCGAGACTGCGCGGACGATGGCGGATATCGTGCTCATCGACAGCGCCCCGCTCGGAACGGTCAACGACGCCGCCGCGCTCGCGCCGCTCGTCGAGGGCGTCGTGCTCGTGGCCCGCCTCAACCAGACCACGAAGGACGCAGCCCGCCGCGCACTACGAACAGTGGGCAACTTGGATGCGAACGCGCTCGGTGTCGTGGTGACGGACGCAGGTGGCGGCGAGCGGCACGTGTACTACGCGTCGAGCTCTTCGCGCGACGCGACCGCCGATCCCGTGAGCGCCCGGAGTCGAGGCGGCTGACGCACGCCGCCTCACGCGCGCTTGCCGCGCTGGTCCCCCTCCTGCCGGGCGTGTTCGTCGTCGCCTTCGCGTTCGCCTCCGGTGGCTTTCTGCCCGGCCCCGTGGCGCTTGGGGCGACCGCGCTCGCAGCGCTCCTGATGTTGCGGGTCGCGCTCGCAGAGCAACCGTGGGGCGCGTTGAGCCTCGGATATGTCGCCGGGGCGACGCTGCTCGCGCTGCTGGCCGGCTGGACGCTTCTGTCGCAGACCTGGTCTGGCGCCCCCGCCAGGGCGGTTGTCGAGTACGACCGCGTCCTGCTCTACCTGCTGGGCTTCCTCGTGGTCGGCGCCGTGGGCCGCACCCCCGTGCGGCTGCGGTGGGTGGTGCGTGGCATCGCTGCGGCCGCGTTCGCCGTCTGTCTGTGCGGCCTTGTCACCCGGCTGGCACCCGACATCTGGCCGATCGACCCCGCCCCCGAGGTAGACCGCCTGAGCTATCCCCTGGGCTACTGGAACGCCCTCGGCCTGCTGGCCGCCATCGGCGGCGTGATGATGTTCGCCCTCACGTCCGACGACCGCGAGGCGCCCATCGCGCGTGTGCTGGCGGCGGCAGCCCTGCCGGTGCTCGGCGCGGCGCTGCTGCTCACGTTCTCGCGCGGCGCGATCGCCGCGGGGGCGGTCGGACTGATCGTGCTGGTAGTCGCCGCCGGGCCGCCACGCGCCCTGCTCAGCGCGCTGCTGATCACCGTCCCCGCGGTGGCCGTGGCGATGGTCTGGGCCTACGGCGCCGACCTCCACGCGACGCAGGACCCGACGAGTGCGGCGGCGACCCCGCAGGGACACGGGGTGGCCGTGGCGGTGGCCGTGTGTGCGGTGCTCGCGGCTGCCGGCCGCGCCGCCCTGCTGCCACTCGATCGCCGAATGCAGCGGCTGGTGCTGCCCCCGAGCCTACGCAGGCCGGCGATGCGGTGGGGGGCGGCCGGCGCCGCGGCGGCGTCGGCCGTGGCGGTGTCGCTCGTGCTCGGGGCGCCCGCCGCCATCGGTCAGCAATACGACCTGTTCGTAAGCGCTGACAGCGTCACGCAGGCGGAGAATGGCGTGCGGAGCCGGCTGACCGATCCGAGCAACAACGGTCGGATCGAGCAGGGACGGGTGGCGCTGGGAGCCTTCCAGCGCGAGCCCGTGCACGGGACAGGAGCGGGAACGTATCCGCTCGAGTGGGAACGCCACCGGCCGGCGATCTACCAGGTCCAGGACGCGCACTCGCTCTACCTCGAGATCCTCGGCGAATTGGGGATCGTCGGGCTCGTGCTCGTCCTGGCGGCGATCATCCTGGTCCTGGCCGGATTCGCTGCACGCGCTCGCGGACCCGACCGCGTCGTGGGCGGCGCTCTCTTCGCCGCCGGCCTGGCATGGGCGGTGCACGCCGGGATCGATTGGGATTGGGAGATGCCGGCCGTCACGTTCTGGTTCTTTGCCGCCGGCGGGCTCGCGCTGGCCGCCCCCGCCGTCGCGCAGCCGCGCCTGCCGGCCATGTCGATCGGTCGCATCGTCGTCGCGCTCGGCTGCCTGCTGCTCGCGATCGTCCCCGCGCGCGTCTTCCTCTCGGAGCGACCGCTGCGTGAGAGCGCGCTCGCGTTTGCGGAGAACGATTGCCCGAGGGCAGTCGACCGCGCCCTCGACTCGAACGCGGCGCTAGGAGTGCGTCCTGAGCCGTTCATCCTGCTCGGCTACTGCAACGTGCGCCTCGGGCACAACGAGCTCGCGGTGCAAGCCATGCACAACGCGGTCAGCAGGGATCCCGGCAACTGGGAGGGCTATTACGGGCTCGCGCTCGTGCGTGCGGCGGCAGGCGAAGATCCGCGGCCTTCGCTGCGCGTGGCGCGGCGCCTGAACCCGAACGAACCGCTCGTGTTCCAGGCAACGCAGTTGCTCGGAGACGACCCGGACAAATGGAGAAGCCAGGCTCTGAGAGCCCGCCTTCCGGCCGACTGATCGCTTCTGGTCGCCCCCCCGAATGCGGCGGGGGGCACGTCGCGCTGCAAAACCACACCGCTGAGCTGCGGAGCGACGAGAGTGTCGCTGCAGACGACGATCAGATGCGCGGCGCCGCGAGCCGGCCGACGACCGGCATTCCACCGTCACTGCGCCGCCGGTCGCCGGCGCGCCGCTGCTCGCCCGGCTGCGCGCCCAGGCTGCACGGCGAGCCGTTGAACGTCAGCGAGTTCTCCGCCGCCTCGATCATCTGCACGACTTCGTAGCCCAGCGTGGCGCTCGATACGGGTGTTCTCCCGGTGGCGATGCAGTCGACGAAGTCCTGCATCTCCACCCTGAGTGGCTCGTCCGCGTCCAACCGCGGGCTGAGCACGTCGCCGGAACGATAGGAGAGCTGGTACTCACCGAAGCTCTGGGGCTCGATCACGTCGACGCCGCGGTCGAACACGCGGACCTGCTCTGGGCTCGTGTCCTCGTAGACCACCATCTTGCCGCTGCCGACGAGCACCGTGCGGCGCAGCTTGGTCGGGGCGAGCCACGAGAACTCCATGTGCACGAGCGCCCCGTTGGGCAGCCCCATGTCGACGAACGCGACGTCGAGCTGCCCGGATCCCACCGCGTCGCGGCCGATCGCGCGGACGAAGGTCGGCTTGCCCAGCCAGTACAGCAGCATCGAGAAGTCATGCGGCCCGAGGTCGCGCACGACGCTCACGTCGCTCTGGTGAATGCCGAGGTTGACGCGGCTGGACGTCGCGAAGAAGAGCTCGCCGAGCTCGCCGTCATCCAGCAGCTCCTTGATCTTCCGGACGGGCGGCGAGTACAGGAACGTGTGCCCCGGCATCAGCACCAGCGACCGCTCGTCGGCCAGCTTCATAAGCTCCACGCACTCGTCGCTGCGGGAGGCCATCGGCTTCTCGACGAAGACGTGCTTGCCAGCGAGCAGCGCGGCGCGGGCCATCGCGAAATGCGTGTGAACGGGGGTCGCGATCGCGACGGCGTCGATGCGTTCGTCCGCGAGCAGATCTTCGTAGCGGTCGACCGCGCGGACGCTGGGGTAACGCCGGGCGATCGGCCCGAGCGCGGCCCGGTTCGGATCGCAGACGGCCGCCACCTTGACGCGGTCGGTATCCCACAGGTTGCGTACGAGATTGGGGCCCCAATAGCCCAGTCCGACGACGGCGATGTTGACAGGCGCCAAGCGATCAGACCCGATGATCATCGAGCACCGCGCGCGGTGTGCGCACCCGGACCTGGCGGAAGACCAACGGCGCTCCCGCGTTCAGTTGACGAGGAGCGCGCGCCGCCCCAAGCGAGCCTCGCCGCGGCGCGCCCACGGCGGGCGCCAGGGGTCTGGCCACAGCAACGGCCGATTGCATCTGCGATATCACTTCGTCAGGGTCCTTTCCGGTCCGTCCGTCGATCCGTGATCGATTGTCGATGTTCCCGCGGGCCGCACTGCAGCAGCTCGCATGTTCGATAGTGGGGTGAACTCGACGGCGCCAATCGCGCCGCGACGCGGTCGCAGCGGCGGTTCTCGACCAGGTAGTAGCCCTCGCAGCGGTGCACACGACGGTGGTCGGCACGGCGGCGCCGGACTCCGTCCCCGAGTCGAGGGATCGCGCGTTCCTCTAGGCTACGCGCCTCATGGCGGCGACCATCCTCGACGGCAAGGCCCTCGGCGAGCGCGTCCGCGCCGTGCTCGTCGCGCAGCTGGGCCAGCAGCGCGATCACCCGGTGGGCGGACAGTTCGAACGCGTTGGCGTCGAAGATCTGCGAGCCGATGTGGCTGTGCAGCCCGACGAGCTTCAGCCCGGCCGAGCCGAGCACCCGCCGCACCGCCTCGGCGGCGTCTCCGCCGGCCAGCGAGAAGCCGAACTTCTGGTCCTCGTGGGCGGTCGCGATGAACTCGTGCGTGTGCGCCTCGACCCCGACCGTCGCCCGGATCATCACGGGCGCGACGATCCCGCGCTCCCGCGCGATCGCGTCGAGGCGGGCGATCTCGTGCAACGAGTCGAGCACCACGCGGCCCACGCCGGCCTCGACGGCCGCGACGAGCTCCGCGGTGCTCTTGTTGTTGCCGTGCATCGCGATCC
>JAHWJM010000104.1 GCA_019348435.1 Actinomycetota bacterium | reverse complement strand
GAGATCATCCAGCTGCTCCGCACGCTCAACGGTGTGCATGGGGTGGCGCTCGTCGTCATCACTCACGATCCGGAGGTGGCCGCCGCGGCGCCCCGGCAGATCCGCATCCGTGACGGCCTGCTCGAGGGCGCCGCGTGAACGTCGGGGAAGCGTCACGGGTGGCGCGGACGGCTATCGCCGCGAACCGGCTGCGGTCCGGCCTCACCGTGCTCGGCGTCGTCATCGGCGTCATGAGCGTCGTGCTGCTGGTTGCCGCCGTGCCCGTCCACGTCGCGCTGTCGCTCGGGTGGGCGCTGCTGCTCGCGGCCGTCCTGCCGCGCCGCCGGACGCTCCCCTGGGGCGCGCTCGCCGGCATCGCGATCGCCGCGCTCGACCTGGGAATCGTCGGCCGGCGCTACCCGCGCATCCGGGCGCTGGCACCGCTGCCGCAGGTGCTTGACCACGTCGCCTACGGCGCCACGGTCGGGGCCGTGCTCAGCGCGCGCCGGCGGTGACGAGCCGGGCGTTCAGCGCGTCGAGCACGGGCTCGATCGGCGTGAAGCACATCGTCTGAAAGAGGCCCACGACGAGCGTCGTGATGCCGATCGCCCGCACCGTGCCGCCGGCGGACGGCGCGGTGTACACCGGGCCGCCGCTGTCGCCCTCGCGCGCGGTGATCGACGTGCACGTCACGCGCGTGCCGGAGATCCTGCTCGCCCGCCGGTTGATCGCGCGCGCGCTGCCGGAGAGGATCACTCCGCACCGGTCGACGCCGCTCGTGCGGCCCGTGTAGCAGACGCGGCGCCCACCCAGCGCCCGTGCCGTGCCGATGACGAACCACGGCGGGCGCGACACGCCCCGGCTGACGACGCTGGCCGAGGGTCGGCTCGCGCCCGAGGGGACGGGCAGGATGAGCGCGTCGAGGGGCCGGGTGCGAGCGAGGTTGCGCTGCACGCGCCCGAGCACGATGCCAGCCTGCGGCGGGCGCCGCAGCGCGGCGTTGCGGCGGTGCGTCGTGCGGTCCCTGCGCACGCCGCCGCAGTGCGCCGCGCTCAGCCCGCCGGGGTGGCCGCGCAGCGTGACGAGAAACGCCGACGTGCACACGACCGCGCCACGCGGCGCCCGCCCGCCCGCGACGAGCTTCTGGCGCGCGAAGATCAGCTCGCGGCCCGCCATCCAGCCGTCGAGATCGGGCGCCAGGCCGCGGCGACGGATCCGCAGCGCCGAGCGGCCGCGCACCGCGACGAGGTCGAACGCGGCGGCGCCATCGCTCGCGGCGCTGCGCAGCGGCGTCCATCCGGCTGCGCGCAGCAGCGTCGTGGCCTGGTCGGGCGGCGCGCCGGCGATCGCCGCCGCCGGCCCGGCGACGTCTTGGCAGCTCGCGTTGCTGACCGCGACGATCGTGACGTCGCCGACGGCGCCGCACGGGTCGTACTCGCCGCGCTGCGCGGACGCGCCGGCGGCATTGAGCAGCAGCATCGCGACGGCGCAGAGGGCGGTCTTCAGGGCAGCATCCATGCACGCTTGATGCTGCCAGACGCCCTCCGCGGCGGCGCTGGTCCCGGGCGTCTACGCGCCAGGCGCGGCGGTCAGGCGCTGCACGGTCGACGTCAGCGCCGCGCCGTCGACGCTGCCCGGCAGGCCGATGACGACGAGCTGCGACTGCGGTGGCACCTCGCCCCAGGCCCGATCGGCCTCGATGCTGTAGCGGCGGCCCACGAGCTGCAGGATGTAGCGCCGCTGGGGATCCTCGCGCAGATGCAGCAGTCCCTTCGCGCGGACGATGCCGTCCGGCAGCGCCTTGAGCGCGGCCACGAGCCCCGCGCCGCTGAGCGGTGCGTCGCCGCTCCAGCTCCATGTCTCGAAATCGCGGTGCTCGGCGTGCTCGTGGCCGGCGTCATCTTGATCGGCGTCGCCGCAGGCCTGCTGCGGCCTGTCGTCCGGCGGCTTGACCGGGGGCCGCGCGCCGAGCGCGACGTCGACCGGAACCGTGCCGAACGACGTCTGCACGATCGCGGTCGACGGCCCCGCGAGCTCGCGCAGCCATGCGTGCACCTGCGCGAGCTGCTCGTCGCTGACGAGGTCGCTCTTGTTGAGCACGATCAGGTCGCCGGCGCGGAGCTGGCGCTTGACCAGCGGCCCGGTCGTCTCGTCGGCGGCCCGTGCACGCACGGTCTCGGCGTCGGCGACGATCACGGCGGCGTCGCGACGGTAGCCGGGCATGTCGCCGAGCCCGACGATCGCGCCCGGGTCGGCGACGCCGCTGGCCTCGACCACGACGTGCTCGGGGGGATCGTCGCGGTCGCGCAGCAGCGCGAGCTCGCCGATGAAGTCACCGCTGATGCCACAGCAGATGCAGCCGTTCTTCAGGCTGATCATGTCGCCCTCGCGCGACTGCACGAGACGGGCGTCGATGTTGATCGCGCCGAAGTCGTTGACGAGGACGGCGAGGCGGCGGTCGCCGGCATCGCGCAGCAGCCGGTTGAGGAGCGTCGTCTTGCCGGCGCCGAGAAAGCCGCCGATGACGGTGAGCGCGATCGGCTCGCGGGCTCCTGTCCGCGTCATGAGATCGAAGCCGGTTCGCTGCGGGCGGGCTTGCGGGCGACGATGCCGGCCACGCCGCGCGGGTGCCCCGAGCGCTGCGCCACTCCCTCGTGATGGTCGACGACGTCGAGGCGCCCGAACGCGCGCGGCAGCTCGCCGCGCTCGACGAGGTACGCGGGGTTGAAGCTGTGGCCCAGCTCGTCGACATGCGCCCGCGCGAGGGTCTCGAAGACGAGCAGGCCGCCGGGCGCGAGCGCGTCCTGCAGCGGCTCGAAGAGGTCGCGCTGCAGGAAGTTCGTCATGACGATCACGTCGTACGGCCCCGCCGGCAGGGGCTCGCGCTCGAGGTCGACCACGCGCGGCGCGACCGTCATCGTCAGGCCGCGCGCGTCGGTCGCGGCGCGCAGCGCGTCGATCGCGACGTCGGAGACGTCGATCGCGTCGACCATGTAGCCCAGCTGCGCGAGATACAGCGCGTTGCGCCCGTCGCCGCAGGCGACGTCGAGGGCACGCCCACCGCCGCTCAGCAGGTCGGCGTGCTCGACGAGCCACTCCGCCGGCGTCTCGGGCATCCACTGCCGATCGGGCTGCGCGTAGCGCTCGTTCCAGCGGTCGCGGGCGTCCATGAGCGCCACGGTAGCCGCTCATGACGCGCGGGCCGTCTGGGTAGGCCGCCAGCAAGCAATCACGACGACGAGGAGAGACACATGGCTGAGGCAGATCCCAGGGAGTACCGCGGCGGCGCCCGTGAGCCCCAGCAGGGAGGTCAGGGCGACGAGGGCCTCGTCCCGCGCGAGATGGTCGACGAGCCGACGGCGGACGCGTCTGCCGACGAGAACCAGCTCGTCGATCCCGTTCAGGGCCAGGTCACCGACAAGGATCCCCACGACAGCGCGATCGACGAGTCCGGCGGCGACGAGGCCGACGCCACGAAGGGACAGAGCGGCCACACGGCCGACAGTCCCGAGGAGCTCACCGACGAGAACACGAAGTCCAAGTGGGACGTCGCCGACGCGGCGCTCGGCGACACCGGCCAGGCTTCTTAGTTCAGGCGCGCGCGGAGGCCTCGCATCTCGGCCGTCAGCGCCTCGCGCAGACTTGGCTCCATCGAGAGCTCGAGTCGCATCTCGGCCGCGCGGATCGCGCGGCCGAGGTCGTTGCGGCGCGTGTATGAGCCGACGAGGTTGTTGAGCATCCGCAGCGTGGTCTCGTGCGGCGGCCACGGGCGCACCTCCGCGGCGTTCGGCGCGACGATCGGCCGACCACCGCCGAACGGGTCCAGCAGAACCGGCGCGGACGCGGGGCGAAACTGACCGACGACGTAATGGCCTGACAGCCCGACGCCGTCCAGCGCGATCCCGGCGCGATGGGCGGTCGCGACGTAGATGACCGAGAGCGCGATCGGCAGCCCGCGACGACGCTCGAGGACGAGGTCGAGCATCGAGTGATCGGGGTGGTCGTACTCGCCGGTCGCACCGGTGAAGCCGTAGCGCTCGCCGAGCACGAAGCTGAGCGCCGCAAGCTCGCCACCCGTGGCGTTCGCGACCTCGCGCACCTCGCCGGCCAGCTCGTCGAGGCGCGCGAGGACGGCGTCCGCGTCGACCGGTCGCAGCTCGGCTGCCAGCGCAAGGGCGAGCGCGTCGAGTCGCGCGGTCGGATCGGCGGCGAGCGATGCGAACGGTGGCACCCCCCCATTCTCCCCCTTGTCATCATGCACTCATGCCAAAGATCAGGATCGACCAGGCCGACGAACTCACCGTTGCCGACGTCACCCACGCGAAGTTCACGGCGCTGCCCGCAACGGTGACGGTCGGTGAGGTGCGCGACTGGTTCGCCGCCAGCACGAGCCGCCGCCAGGCGTTCGTCGCCGACGACGGGCGGTACGTGGACTCGCTGACTCCGGCCGATGTCGGCGGCGACATCGATCCCGCGCGGGCGGCCGTGGAGGTCGCGCAGGACGGCCCGACGGTCTCGCCGGAGGCGCCGGCCAGCCAAGGGCGCGACCTCGCCCTGCAGACCGAGGCGCGCCGCATCCCGGTCGTCGACGGCGAGGGCGTCCTGCTCGGGGTCGTCGCCGTCACCGGCGACATGCAGAGCTTCTGCGGGACGAGCTCGGGCGGCGACTGACGCTCGCAGGCGCCCGAGCCGCCTACTGCGGCGGCTCGACCGGATTCAGATCTCGCGTCTTGCGCGCCGCGACCGTCGCGGGATGGTCGTGGCCAAGCAGCCGTTCGCTCTCCGCGATGACGACATCCTGCAGCGCCACGCCGTCCTCCATGCGTCCGGTGATCCGATAGGAGGAGGCCAACGCGGCGCGTGCCTGCAGCGTGTCGAGGTGATCGGCGCCGTGGATGCGCCTGCTCTCGTCGAGGATCCGCTCCTCCGTCTCGATCGCCTCGTCGACGAGATCCGCGCTCCAGCAGGCCGACGCGAGGTTGGCGCGCGCGTCGAGCGTGTCGGGATCGTCGGGCTCGAGAACGCGCTCGCGATCGGCGACGACCTGGCGCTGCATGTCGACGGCGTCCGCCTTGCGTCCGGTGGTCGAGTACGAGAAGGCGAGGTTCGCGCGCGCGGTCAGCGTGGCCAGGCTGTCCACGCCGAGGATCCGCTCGGCGTCGGCGAGCACGGCCTCCTCGATCTCGATCGCCTGCTCGGCGCGTCCCGCCGTCCAGTAGGACGAGGCGAGATTCGCCCGCGCCGTGAGCACCTCGGGATGCTCGGGGCCTAGTACGCGCGTGCTGTCGGCGACGAGCTCCTCCTCGATCTCGATCGCCTCGTCGAGGCGGCCCATCTGCCACAGCGCCATCGCGATGTCGGCTCGCGCGCGCAGGGTGCTCGCATCGTCGGGACCGCGCTGCTCGAGGCTCAGCTCGAACGTGCGGCGCAGCTTCGCCAGCGCCTCCTCGGCCTCGGCATCCATCTTCGCTACGACGGCCTTGGCGTCCTGCGGATCGGGCAGCTCGGCATCCTCACCGCCGAAGATGGTCTGCGTGACGGTACGGTCGGTGCGCTCGGGCCGCTCGGGCGCGATCTCCTCGACGACGGGGGCGGGCGCCTCCACGGCGGGCGCGGGCACCTCGCGCACGGCGCCCGGCGCGGCATCGGCGCCCACGGGCTCCCCGCCCTGGCGCGCGATCGTGCGGCGTTTCGTCTTCTTGCCTCGGGCCACGTCTACTCCTCCTCGCAAGCGGAACTCCACGAGGAAATCTAGCGATGGGCAGGGCCGAAGTACGACGCTGGCGCGCGGACAGGCGGGCTCAGACGGACAGCAGCTGCTCGCGCGCCTCGTCCTCGGCGGCGGCGAACTCGCAGCAGAGGTCCATCAGCGGTCCGGCGAGGCCGCGCAGGCGGGCGATGCGGTCGCGCTCCTCGGGAGACTGATAGCCGGCGCCGTCGCGATCGGTGACATAGGCGCCGGCGATCTGGCACAGCAGCGACGCCTGATCGCGCTTGAGCATGACGGTCGCGTCGGGCCCGGTGTCTCGCACGGCCGCCAAGAGGTCGTCGAGCGACATGAGCGCGCGCAGCTCCATGACGGCGGACGCCTCTTCCAGGCCGTCGCGGCCGATCTGCTCGCGCCGCCACGCGAGGCTCTCGCTCAGCGCGGCGTTGTCCTCGCGGTCCACGACGGTGTCGCAGACGACGCTGCGCTCAGCCGGGGCGACCCGATAGCTGCGATCCATGAACGCGCTCATACCCATATCTCCATCATCGGCATTCGGATCCCATACCGTTACGTACGAGTGGCCGCAATCGTTCGGATGCGTCCGGTCCGCGGGTCCAGGTGCTCATGAGCGCGCCTCCGCCGTCTCGCCGGCGCGTGCGACGTCGGCGGCGAACGCGTCGACGTCGGTGGGCGTCGTGTCCCAGGAGCACATGAGGCGCACCTCGCCGGTCGATTCGTCCCAGGTGTAGAAGCGCCAATCGCGCCGTAGCCGCTCGCTGGCGCCCGGCGGCAGGATCGCGAAGACGCCGTTGGCCTGCACGGGCTGGGTCAGGCGCACGCCAGGCACCGCGAGCAGCGCGTCGGCCAGCCGCGCCGCCATGGCGTTGGCGTGCGCCGCGCTGCGGCGCCAGAGATCGCCCTCGAGCAGCGCGATGAACTGCGCGGCGAGGAAGCGCCCCTTGGAGGCCAGCTGCAGGGTCTGCTTGCGCAGGAAGGCGAAGCCCTCTGCGTGCGCGCGGTCGCAGAAGACGACGGCCTCCCCCATGAGCAGCCCGTTCTTCGTCCCGCCGAAGGAGACGGCATCGACCCCGACGTCGGTGGTGATCTCGCGCAGCGACACGTCCAGCGCAGCGGCCGCGTTCGCCAGCCGAGCGCCGTCGACGTGCAGCAGCAGGCCGCGCTCGTGCGCGAAGTGCGCGAGGGCGCGCAGCTCGTAAGGGCTGTACCGGGTGCCGAGTTCTGTGCTCTGCGTGACGCTCACGACCCGCGGCTGGACGGCGTGCTGATCGCCGACGCGCCCGAGCTGCCACTCGACGTGCTCGGGCGTGAGCTTGGCGTCGTGGGTCTGGATCGCCTGCAGCTTGACACCGGCCAGCGACTCGGGCGCGCCGCCCTCGTCGACGTTGACGTGCGCCTGGGCGCTGCAGATGACCGACTGCCACGGGCGACACAGCGCGCGCAGGCACAGGACGTTGGCACCGCTGCCGTTGAAGACGAGGTACGACAAGCTCTGCTCGCCGAAGTGCCCGCGAAGGAGCTCCTCGGCACGCGCCGTCCAGGGATCGTCGCCGTAGGCCGCCGCGTGGCCGTCGTTGGCCTCGGCCAGCGCGGCGAGCACCTCGGGATGCGCTGCGGCGTTGTTGTCGGACGCAAAGCTCTTCACGTATTCCAGCCTAGAGCGCGCTGCGGTGTGATCGGCCATCACAGCGCTCGCGCGGGCGCATCGCACGCATCCGTACGACGTGATCCGCCGCGGGGGCTGGCGCGAAGAACGATCTATGAGAAACACGATCCTCACCACGGCGCTTGCCGCGGCTGCGTTCGCCGGCTGCGGCGGCGATGACGGCGCCGGCAGCCGCACCGGCGGCTCGTCGGTTTCGCGCTTCTCGACATGCTTGCCCAGGTTCAGCTTCAGGCCGCGTCGACCCGACCCTTCTTCCTGAACGGCCCGGGCTCCTGCCGGCGGGAACGGATTCCAGCTCGGTGAACAGCCGGCGGGTGAAGTCGGGGCCGGCGCGGACGGACCGGAACTCACGGCCGCTCTCCAGCCGCTCGCGCGCGGCGCAGAGCAGCTTGTACTCGTCGGACCCCTCGGCGCCGGCGCCGCGCAGCTTCTGCACCGCGTTGTGCCAGGCGGGGCTCCCCGGGCCGGCGCGCAGCGCGTCGGTGAGCAGTTCGAAGAACGGGTCGGTCTGGATGTTGCCGGCTCGGGCCATGGGTTTGCTGGCGGCTTCGGTTGGTTACTTTCCGCCTGTCACTTCTTGGCCTCCGGCGGCGCCGGCGCGTCGCCGCGCGCGTGCCTCTCCGCCCGCCGCGGCGCGTCGCGATGCCGCCGAGTGAAAGAGAGAATCGGCAGCATCAGACGGTGGAATCGACAGCGGCGGAAGAATCGGCAGTTCCGGAACGGCCGGCGGGGAAACTTGAAGCACGAAAT
>JAHWJM010000103.1 GCA_019348435.1 Actinomycetota bacterium | reverse complement strand
GCTCTAGCTCGAGGCCGCCGCCGTCCTCCATCCTCAGCCGTGGATCAGCCAGCCGTCCGTCGCGCGCGCGGCCTCAAGCGTCGCCTCGGAGAAGGTCGGGTGCGGATGCACGAGCCGCGCCACCTCCGCGAACCCGCCCTCGAGGTCGCGCACCGCCACGAGCTCCGAGATCAGGTCGGTCGCCCGCGCGCCCGCCATGTGAGCCCCGAGGATCTCGCCGTAGCGACGGTCGCCGACGATCTTGATCATCCCGGTGCGGTCGCCGTAGACGGTCGGCGCGCCGACCGCCCCCATCGGCACCTTGCCGACGACCACGTCGTAATCGGCGTCGCGCGCCTGCTTCTTCGTGCCGACGAACAGCACGATGCCGCCGCGGTGGGCGACCGAGGACGCGAACTCCTGCGCCTCGCGCAGCAGGCGCTCGGTCTTCAGCAGGTCGATGACGTAGATGCCGCCGGTCTCGCCGTGGATGAAACGGCGCATCTTCGGGTTCCAGCGACGTGTCTGGTGGCCGAAGTGCACGCCGGCCTCCAGCAGCTCCTTGATCCCGATCTGGGCCATGGCTTGAGCTCCTTGTGGTGATGATGCTTGGCTTGAAGCCCACCGGCGCGCGCGCGACCCGGTGGCTGAGCACCGGGCAGGACCGCGTCGCATCGACCCGGTGGGGTCGTAGGACGTTTGGCTGAGAACCGACGAGTTTACGCAAGCTTCCGTGCGGAGGTGCGTTGTGCTTGTTGCGAGTCGAGTCCTGCCTTCCCCTACCTCCGGTGGGCTCGCTCGCGATGTGGTGTGGCGGGGCGGCCATGGACCGGCCGCCTCGCTGCGTTCACCGGCGGGCCTGCTCGAGCGCGGCGACGAGATCAGCGGGCAGCGGCGAGACCAGATCGACCTCGTCTGCGGTCACCGGGTGCGTGAACGCGAGTCGCGCGGCATGCAGGAACTGGCGGCGCAGCCCGTAGAGATCCTTGCGCCCGTACTCGGGATCGCCGCAGACCGGATGACCGATCGCCTGCATATGGACGCGGATCTGGTGCGTGCGGCCGGTCTGAAGGCGCACGCGCAGCAGCGTCGCCTGGGGCAGCGCGCGCTCGATCTCGAAGTGCGTGACAGCGTCCTTCGGAGCGTCGCTGTCGGTGGACATGAGGATGCGCCGGCGCCGGTCGCGCCCGATCGGCGCCTCGATCGTGCCGCTGCGCGACGGCGGGCGGCCCTCGACGAGCGCGAGGTACTCGCGGCGGATCTCCCGCCGTGCCAGCGCCTCCTTCAGGCCGCGGTGGACGGTGTCGCTCTTGGCGACGACGAGCAGCCCCGACGTGTTGCGATCCAGGCGATGCACGATCCCTGCGCGCCAGACGTCCTCGCCGCCCGCCGACCGCCCCGCGAGCGCCTGGGCCAGCGTCCCCTCGCGATGGCCGCGAGCGGGATGCACCACGACGCCCGCCGGCTTGTCGACGACGATCAGGTGCTCGTCCTCGTAGGCGACCGCGAAGGATGCCACGGGCGCGTCGGGGTCCGGCGCCGCGTCGTGCTGGGGCGAGTCGTCGACGGCGACCTGCTCGCCGCCGGCCACGCGGTGGTTCTTCTTCACGCTCTCCCCGTCGACGAGCACGCGGCCCGCGACGATCAGCCGCTGCGCGCGCGAGCGCGAGCCGAGCGCCTCGGCGAGCAGCACGTCGAGCCGCTCGCCGGCGGACTCAGGCGCGACGTTCAGCTCGATCGGCACGCTCGATCACCACCAGGAGGATGACGACGCCGACCGTGATCGAGGCGTCGGCGACGTTGAACGCCGGCCAGTGCGGCAGCTTGAGGTAGTCGATCACGGCGCCCTCGCGCACGCGGTCGACGATGTTGCCCAGCGCGCCGCCGAGCAGCATGCCCGTCGGCAGCCAGACGAGCGGCCGGCGGCCGTTGCGCGCGAAGAAGACGAGCAGCGCGCCGAGCGCCAGCGCGATGACGATCAAGACGATCGCGCCGCCGTTCTGCAGCTGGCCGAACGCGACGCCGGTGTTGCGCGTGTTGACGAGATCGACGAACCAGACGAGGTCGCGCTGCTCGCCGCGCTCCAGCGACGAGGTGACGAGCGCCTTGACGATCTGGTCCGCCGCGAGGACTACGGCGAGGACGATCGCGGCCCGCGCCCATGCGCCGCGCCGCGACAGCGCGGCTGGTGCCGGAGTCACCCGTGGATGATGTTGATGATGAGGCCGCCGACGATCTGCAGGAACAGGATGCCGACGATCGGGCTCACGTCGACCGGCCCGATCGGCGGGATGAAGCGCCGGAAGATCCCGAGGTACGGCTCGCAGACGTCGCGCAGGAAGCCGAGCACGGCGCTGGACCACTTCGAGTACGGGATCCTCCCGCCGAACGCGAAGATCAGCGACGTGATGATGTACGCGAAGATCAGGATCAGGTAGACGATCAGCAGCGCGTTGAGGAAGTTCGCGATCGACTCGCGCACCGTCGCCAGGACGAAGATGGTGCTCATCGCGAGTACCTGCCTTCCGGCTCGACGCCGGCAACCGTCGAGCAATGGCGCGCGGTCATCGCGCCACGACGGCCTGCATCGCATCGTCGAACGCCGCGCGCACGCCGCTGTGCTCGAGCGCGGCGAGCCCACGCGCGGTGATCCCGCCCGGCGAGGTGACCATTCGGCGCACCGCGAGCGTGTCCATCCCGCGCGCCTGGAGCAGCGCAGCGCTGCCAGCCATGCTCGCGGCGACGAGCTGGCCGGCCACGTCGGCCGGCATCCCGGCGCGCACGCCGGCATCGACCTGCGCCTCGGCGACGAGCGCGACGTAGGCGGGCGCGCAGCTCATCAGGCCGGTTGCGACCTCGAACTGCGCCTCGTCGAGGTCGACGACAAGGCCCACGCGCTCGAACAGCGCGACGGCCTGCGCCTCGAGCTCGGCCGCGGCCTCGGCGTCGCGGGCGTGGCAGGTCACCCCCTGCCTCACCTCGACGGGGACGCTCGGGATCATCCGCACGACCGGCGTCGTGCCGTAGGCCGCGCGCAGCGCGGCGAGCGGCACGCCACCAAGGATGGAGATGACGCCCTTCGCGCCGCCGCCGATCTCCCGCGCGACCCGCTCGAGACCCGCCGGCTTGTGCGCGAGCAGCAGCACGTTGGCGCGCTCGGCCAGCTCGGCGTTGGAATCGACGACCTCGCCGCCGAGCTCCTCGACGAGCGCCTCGGCGCGCGAGCGGTCGGGGTCGTGCACGAGAACGGCGTCGCCCCACCCGCGCGCAAGCGCAGTGGCCATGTTCCCCGCTCCGATGAGGCCGATCTTCATCTCTTGCGAACCCTAGTTGACGCCGCGAGGAGATGATCCTGGCCGCCCAGGCGCCAGGAGCGCTCCTCACGACTGGTTGAAGAAGCCTTTTTCGATGAGCTCGGCCTTCTCCTCGGCAGAGATCTGCACGTTGCGCGGCGTCAGCATGAAGACCTTGTGGGCGATGCGCTGCATCCCGCCGTCGAGCGCGTACGTCAGGCCGCTGGCGAAGTCGATCAGCCGCTTCGCCAGATCGTTGTCGGTCGCCTGGAGGTTCAGCACGACTGGGATCGACTGCTTGAACTTGTCGGCGACCTGCTGGGCGTCGTTGAAGGACTTCGGGATGACGAGGTGCACGCGGACGTCGCCGCCGTTGCGGGTGCGCTCGACCGGGCGCAGGACCGTCGTCGGACGGCTGCCGCGCGGCTCGTCCTCGGCGAAGATGTCGTCGAAGTCGTCGCGCGGGCGGCGGCGTGACGCCAGCCTGCGCACGTTCGGGCGTTCGCGGTAGCGGTCTTCCATCTCGGCCTCCGGCTCGGGCGCTGAGGGGCGGGCCCGCTCGCGATCGCGTTCGCGCTCGCGCTGTCGTTCGGCCTCCTCATGGCGCTGGCGCTCGAGCTCGTACTCGTCGACGTACGCGCGCTCCTCGGCGAGGCCGAAGTACACGAGTGCGCGATGCCAGGAGTCGGAGAACGCCATGCCAGACGAAAGGTTAGACCCCGGCGGTCGTTCTCCTGCACATTTCAGCTCAGCAGCTTCGTGCCGATGCGCACGAGCGTCGCGCCTTCCTCGACGGCGATCTCGTAGTCCTGGGTCGTGCCCATCGACAGCTCCGCCAGCCCGCGGGCGGCCGCGAGCTCGCGCAGCTGCGCGAACCAGCGCCGGCTGTCCTGCGGCTCGCGCGCCAGCGGCGGCATCGTCATGAGGCCGGCCACCGGGATCGGGCAGCGCTCGAGGAACGCGTCGAGCTCACTCACCGCCACGCCGGCCTTGCCCTCCTCGCCCGCCACGTTGACCTCGACGAGCACGCGCAGCTGCGGCGGTGCGTGGCGGCCGAGCTGCTCGAGCACCGACTCGGTGCAGACGGAGTGGATGAGCCGCACGAGCGGCGCGATCCGCTTGACCTTGCGACTCTGCACGTGGCCGATGAAGTCCCACGTGAACGTCTCGCCGTATTCGGCGAGCTTGGCCTGCAGATCCTGCGCACGGTTCTCTCCCACGACCGTCACGCCGGCCTCGGCGAGCACGCCGAGCTGCTCGAGCGGGACGTACTTGACCGCCGCCACCACCTCGACTTCGTCCGGCGCGCGCCCCGCGCGCGCCGCCGCGATGGCGATGCGTTCGTGCACCTCGGCGAGGTTCGCCCGAATGCGCGCGGCGGTCAGGCCGTCGATGGGCTCGGTCAATCGTCGTCGCGCGCGTCGTCAGCGACGCGCCAGACGGCGCTCGCCTGCCGACCGGTGTCCTTCGGGTCGGCACCGTAGTCACGCCGGTGGGAGTAGAAGAGGCTGCGCGGCGCGCACATCGTGCAGATGTCGACGTCGTGGACCATGTCGAGCGGGATCTTCGCGTGCTGGAGCTGCAGGCGCGCGACGTTCTTGAGGTGCGCGTGGTTGCTCAGGCGCGCGGTGCCGCGCGGGTAGCGCATGAACGCGCGGTGCACCCACGTGTTGACCTCGTAGCAGCAGACTCCGATGCTGGGTCCGATCGCCGCCTGGATCTCGGTGGCGCCGGCCTCGCGCAGCGTCTCGACGCCCTTCTTGAGCACGTCGGCGGCGAGGCCGCGCCAGCCCGCGTGGATCATCGCCACACCTTCTGGTGCGATCAGCGCGACCGGCAGGCAGTCGGCGGTCACGACGACCGCCGCGTAGTCGGCCAGCGTCGTCGCGATTCCGTCGGCCTCGACCTTCTTCGCCTTCGGCGCGGGCGGCTCGGTGACGAGGACGACATCGGAGCCGTGGACCTGCTTGACCTCGAGCCAATGATCGCGCGCAATCCCGATGAGCTGCGCGACGCGCTCGCGGTTCTCCTCGACGGCCGGCATGTAGTCGTTCGTGTCGAGGCCGACGTTGAGCGTGTCGAAGGGCTCGCCCGAGACGCCCCCGCGGCGCGTGAAGAACATCGCGCGCCCGCCCGGCAGGTCGCACGCGATGTGCTCTCCGAGCGCCTTGAAGGGCGTGTTGAGGCGGTCACCCCAGACGTTCTTGGACTTCATGGGGGTCGTGATCTTCGCTTTGGGCGCGGTCGACATCTGGCTCATTTGTAGCACGGGCTCACGACCTGCCGGCCCCGGGCGAAGCGGCGAGCGCGGCCTCGAGTTCTGCCTCGCGACCCTCGGCCAGCGCGCCGTCCAGCCGTAGGTCCAGCACGGCCTGCAGTCGCCGGCCGAGGTCGGCGCCCTCGGCGACACCGGCGGCGCGCAGGTCGTCGCCCGTGATCTGCAGGGCGACGTAACGCAGCTCCCGCAGCCAGCGCCGGGCCGCGGCGGCACCGGCCGCGCCGCCGCGCGCACCCGCCAGCGCGACGGCCTCGACCGGGCGACCGCGCAGCGCGCGCGCCAGCTCCGACGGTGAGCTTGGCGCGTCGCCGAGCGCCGGCGTCTCCCGGCAGGCCCGCACGATCGCCCGCTCGGCGGCGCTGAACTGCAGGTCGGCCAGCCGCTCGTCGGCGGGCCCCGCCAGCGACGCCGCGAGCACGAGCAGGTCGCGGCGACCCTCGCCGGCCGGTAGGAGCTCGAGCGCGCGCTCCGTCAGCGCGCGATCGGGCGCCAACCACCGTGCGAGGCCGAGCGTGACGGCGGACTGGAGCGCCGCCACCGGATCGGGCTCGGCGAGCGCGAGGCGCAGCTCGTTGCCGATCCTTGCGCCGGAGACCGTTTCGAGGGCGCCCACCGCGACCGCCTCACGCGCGAGCTGCGCCGTGCGCTCCTCGAGCGCGAAGCCCAGCCGCGCCGCGTAGCGCGCGATCCGCCACAGGCGCGTCGGGTCGTCGACGAAGCTCGCGTCGTGCAGGACGCGCAGCCGCCCGGCGGCGAGATCCGCCTCGGCGTGCGGCGCGGCGCGCAGCTCACCGGTCGCGAGGTCCAGCGCGAGCGCGTTGATCGTCATGTCGCGGCGGCGCAGGTCCTGCTCGATCGCGGCGGGCCGCACGTCGGGCAGCGCGCCCGGCCGCGCGTAGCTCTCGGCCCGCGCCGCCGCGAGGTCCCAGCGACAGTCCGCGTCGCGCACGGTGGCGGTGCCGAAGTGGTCGTGGGCGACGGCGTCCGCGTCGGCGCCGAGGCGCGACGCGAGCGCGCTCACGTCGCCCTCGACGACGACGTCGAGCTCGCGCGGGACACGCTTCAAGAGCAGGTCGCGCACGGCGCCGCCGACGAGGTGCACGCCCGCCATTCCCGCCGCGGCGTCGAGCAGCCGCCTGCCGCAGGGCAGCTCGCGCAGGCGCTGTCGCAGGTCCGTCATGGCGACAGTCTCGCGCGTGCTCGGGCGTCGCGGAACCGGCGGACGTCGTGTGCGCGGCCTCTACCATGCCTGCTGTGAGCCCTTCGCCCCGCGGCGAGCGTCCGCTTCCGCGGCTCGCGGTCGGGGCCGTGGTACTCGTGCTCGGTGTCGTCGGCGCCCTCGCGGCGTTCGATCGCAACGACGATGTGTTCAATCCGGACGTCGGATTCGTCGACACGAACGAGGACACGCCCTCCGCGACCGCCAAGCCGCCTCGCCCCAACGGCCATCCGGCCGATGACGGCTTCAACTGGCCTATCTATGGCTACTCGAAGGCGCGCACGCACCACCTTCCGCTGCGCCGGACCCCGCGCCCGCCCTACCGGCAGGCCTGGGCGCGGCGCGGCAGCGTGCTGCTGGAGTTCTCGCCGGTGCTCTGCGGCCGTCGGCTGTACCTGCTCAAGAACAACGGCGCGCTGTACGCGATCTCCCGCGCCACGGGACGGGTGAGCTGGAAGCGCAAGCTGGGTTACCTCGCGGCCGCCGCGCCGGCGTGCCACAACGGCACGATCTACTCGGTGCTGCTGCGGCGCACCGAGCAGGAGGGCGCCGGCCGGATCATCGCCGTCTCCGCCAAGACCGGGAGCACGCGCTGGTCGCGCCAGCTTCCGAGTCGCTCGGAGTCCTCGCCGCTGATCGACCGCGGCCGCATCTACATCGGCAGCGAGGACGGCACGATCTACTCCCTGCGGGCGCGTGACGGCGTCGTGCGCTGGCGCGCGAAGGCCGCCGGCGCCGTCAAGGGCGCGATCGCGCTCGACGCCGGCAAGCTGTACTTCGGCGACTACGGCGGCCGGGTGCACGCGATCCGGCGCAGCAACGGCGACAAGGTCTGGTCGACGTCGGCCGCCGGCGGCGCGCTCGGCCTCGGCGCGGGCAACTTCTACTCGTCGCCCGCCGTCGCGTACGGCCGCGTCTACATCGGCAGCACGAACGGCACCGTCTACTCGCTGTCGAGCGCGGACGGAAAGGTTGCGTGGAGTCGCACCACGGGCGGCTACGTCTACGCGTCCCCGGCCGTCGGTCAGGTTCGCGGCGGACGCCCGACGGTGTACATCGGCTCCTACGACGGGCGGTTCTATGCGCTTCACGCGCGGACGGGCCAGCCGCGCTGGGTGCGGGCGCTCGGCACGAAGATCTCCGGCGCGGCGTCGATCATCGGCGACACGGTCTTCGTCTCGGACCTCGGCCGGCGCATGACGTGGGCGCTCGGCGCGCGGACCGGCAAGACGCTGTGGAAGACGAACCGCGGCGCGTTCAACCCGGCGATCAGCGACGGCCGACGCGTCTACTTCACGGCCTACACGTCGCTGTTCGCGCTGGACCCGAAGGGCCGCCCGTTCGACCGGGGATGCGGCCTTAATCCGGGGCGGCGTCTCGAGCAGCGATTTGGGGAAATTGACCAAAAAACCGTTCTCGACGAGGTACCGGAGATC
>JAHWJM010000102.1 GCA_019348435.1 Actinomycetota bacterium | reverse complement strand
CACGCGGAGGTGCACTCCGTCGGCGCTGCGGGTGTCGCGCAGGGCCGCCCGCTCGCTGCCGCCGGCGGCGATCGCCCGGTCCTCCTCGTCGACCGGCACGGTGACGTCGCCGCGCGACCGGAAGATCACTTCGCCGCCCGGGCCGATGAGCTGCACGGGGCCGCCCGCGCCGCCCCGCCGCACGGAGGGGACCGGCAGCTGCTCGCCGAGCCCCGGGCCGAAGCGGTGGCCGCGCACGCTGCGCTGGACCTGCACGTACTGCGCCGCGAGCGCGTCGTCGACCTGCCCGCGCAGCTCGCTGCGCAGGACCGCGTAGGCGACGATCGAGACGAGCACGACGGTGACGCCGACCGTCGCCGCCGCGAGCAGCGTCAGCCGGTGGCGCAGAGCGGTCATCGCGAGGTCAGGCGCTTGGGCTCGACGAACACGACGGTCGGGCAGTGGTGCGCGGTCACGGGTCGCGCAGGACGTAGCCGACGCCGCGCACGGTGTGCAGCAGCCGGCGCTCGCCGCCCTCCTCGGTCTTGCGGCGCAGGTAGCCGATGTAGACGCCGAGGGCATTGGACGTCGCGCCGAAGTCATAGCCCCAGACGCGCTCGAACAGCGTGGAGCGGGTGAGCACCTGGCGCGGGTGTTCGAGGAACGTCTCGAGCAGCGCGAACTCGGTCTTGGAGAGCTCGATCGGGCGCTCGCCGCGGCGGACCTCGTGCGCGGCGCGGTCGAGCACGAGGTCGGCGAACGCGAGCGTCGGCCCGCCGGGATCGACGCGGCGCAGCAGCGCGCGCAGGCGGGCGTTGAGCTCGCGCAGCGCGAACGGCTTGACGAGGTAGTCGTCGGCGCCCGCGTCGAGGCCGTCGACGCGGTCGTCGATCGCGTCGCGGGCGGTGAGCATGAGCACCGGCGTGCGGCCGCCCGCCGCGCGCAGGCGCCGGCAGACCTCGAGGCCGTCGACCCGCGGCATCATCACGTCGAGCACGATCGCGTCGACCGTCCCCTCCGCGAGCGTGTCGAGCGCCTGCTGGCCGTCCTCGGCGAGGTGCACGTCGTGGCGCTCGAGCGTCAGCGCGCGCTGCAGCGCGGCGCGCACGCCCGGTTCGTCGTCGACCACGAGGACCTTCATCTCACATGCTCCTTGGTGCAGCACAGCACGGCTGCGTAAGAGGCTACGAAGTGCCGCCGCTCGCGCCGCGTGTGTGACGATGCGCCCGATGAGCTTCGCCGACCACCTCGAGCGCTTCCATCCCGACAGCGTGCATGAGGACTTCGCGTCGGCACGGGCGGAGGTGCAGGAGCGTCTGCCGGGCTTTCGCGTGCGCCGCATCGCGCCGGCCTCCTCCGGCAAGCCGTGGATCTATGCGACGAACGGGGCGGCGGTGGCCGTCGGCGAGGACGAGGACGGCGCGGAGTACGTCGTGCTCGCGCCCGCCGCCGACCCGGTCCTCGTCGAGATGCTCGCTGCGCTGGCCACCGTCAACGCCGATCCGGACCGGCGGCTCGGGGTCGGCAGCATCGTCAACCTCGGGCGCCCGTGGACGGCGTCCTCGGCGGCGAAGAACCTGCTCGTCCTGCCGCCGTACGTCTTCGGCTCCGGCTTCGCGGTCTACGAGCCGCCCGGCGAGGATCGGCGCGTGGTGGTGCTGTGGCTCGTGCCGATCACCTCCGCCGAGGCGCGCTTCGTGCGCCTGCACGGCGTACAGAAGTTCGAGCAGCTCATGCAGCGCCACGAGGCCAACGTGGTCAACCCGCGGCGGCCGCCGATCGTGTGAGGGCGTTCAAAACAGCAGCATCGAAGCAGCCGCGTCCCGCCGGGACCCTACTCCACGTCGGTCCCGCCCGCATGGAGCTTCTTGATCGTCAGCGTCATCTTGTGCGAGCAGCGGTCGCCTCCCGGCAGCCCGGGGCGCAGGCGGTAGAGCACGTAGCGCTCGAGCGTGAGCACCGGCGGGCCGACGGCGTCGAACGGCTTGCGCCAGTCGTCGTCGACGAGCACGTAGTCGGCGGCGCGCGACACCGGGACGTGGGGATAGCTCGTCTCGAGTACGGGTCGCTGCGAGCACAGCGGCTGGCCGGCCAGCATGATCCCCGCCCACAGCTGGCGCCCGTCGGCGGGCATGTCGAGGCGCACCGAGGCATCGCGCGGCAGGAGCGCGTCGACCTGCTTGAGCTCGAGCAGGCTGACGGGCAGCTGGTCGAACGTGTCGCCGATCTCCTTCGCCGCGCCCTCGCGCGTGGCGCCGACGAGGAAGATCAGCGCGATCGCGCCCACCGGTGCCCACTTGATCCGCGCCAGCCCGGTGGCCGCGACCGCCACGGCCAGCGGCGCGGCGAACGCGAGCGCCTTGTAGTGGAAGTACCAGCCGTACTCGCGGGGACGGAAGTACAGCGCGGCGAGCACGCCGAAGGCGACGATCCCGCCCAGGCCCCAGCGGATGTCGCGCGGCGCGGCGCGCAGCGCGAGGACCAGCCCGACGATCAGCAGCAGCGTACCCGCCGCCGCGTAGCCGGCCTCGTCGAAGCCGAGGAAGTAGCGCTCGGGGAAGAACTCCGTCAGGTCGCCGCCCCAGTTGACCAGCGAGTAGCCCGGTCCGAGCACCCGCGTCGACACCGCCACCTTCTCGAGCACGCCCTGCAGCGGCAGCAACAGCAGCAGGAAGAGCGGCACGATCCACAGCAGGTTGCGCTTGTTCTGCAGCCGCGGCACGCGCAGCAGCGAGCGTCCCTGGCGGCGGCGTTCGAAGGCCCAGAAGACGATCGCCGCGATCAGCGGGATCGGCATCGCCAGCGGGTAGGCGAACACGAGCACGCCGAGAAACGACGCGAACAGCAGCAGCGCCCCGCGCGAGCGTCGTCGCACGACGTACCACGCCAGGACGATCGCGAAGGGCAGCGCCATGTAGCCCCACGTCTGGTTGAAGTACGGGTGCATGCCCGTGAAGAGCGTCATCCGGTTCAGCCCGACCAGCCCCATCGCCGCGCCGGCCGCCCACGCGCCGGCGCCGAGCAGCTCGCGCGCGAGCAGCCAGAAACCCAGCGCCCCGAGCGCCAGCAGCGTTGCCTGGAGGGTGGCGAGGACCGCGTAGGGCTCCATCCCGGCGATGCGCGCGACGGCGCCGAACGCCAGGTAGATCGGCGGCTTGGAGCGCCACACGAGCGGCACCCGGTCCACCGGCTCTTCGGGCGCGGCGGCGTTGGGGTGGTGGTTCTGCAGGAACTCGGCGGTGCCGACGGCGAGATGGGCATCCGAGCCGTTGCCGATCACCGTCACGAAGCCGCCGCGGAACATCGGGATCAGCGCGATCGCGGCGATGAGCACCGCGAGGTACAGCGGCACGAGCAGCGCACCCCACGACACGCGCATCCCCGCCTGCGCGGCCGAGCGCGCGAGCGGCAGCCCCGGATCACGCCGCCACGCGTAGGCGGCCAGCCCGATCCCGCTCACGAGCACGATCGGCAGCGCGACGTCGAACGGCACGAAGGCGTAGACGAGCAGGGCCAGCTCGAGGGCGGCGCCGATCGCCCCGACCGGCAGGACCCAGAGCAGCTCGTGGCGGCGCAGCGCGGCCGGCAGGAACAGGCGCGTCGGCCCGAAGCCGACGATCGCGAAGAGCACGGCGGACGCGATTCCCACGCGCGCGGCGTCCGCGACTCCGCCGCGGCCCTGCACGCCCGCGTAGGTCGCAAGCCCGAGCGCGATCGCGGCGGCGCCGATCAGCGCCAGCCAGACGAGCGCCAGATGCAGGCGCCGGCTCAGCGGGCGTTGTGGTGGCGCTGGCGCGCCTGCGCCATCACCCGGTGCAGGAACACCGGGTTGCCGACCAGGTAGCGCCTCCACATCCGCTTCGGCTCGATCGCCAGTCTGAAGATCCATTCCAATCCATTGTCCGACAAGGAGGCCGGCGCGCGCGGTACGCGGCCGGAGACGAAGTCGAAGAGCGCACCCACGCTCCACAGGACGTCGCAGTTCAGGCGGTCGACGGTCCGGTGCGCCCAGACCTCCTGCTTCGGGGTCCCCATGCCGACGAGCAGGATGTCCGGCTCGCGCGCGTTGATGTCCTCGATGACGCGCTCATCGTGGCCGGAGCCGATCCGAAAGTAGCCGTGGTGGGTGCCGACGACGCGCAGGCCGGGGTGCGCGCGGCGCAGCCGCTGGCCGGCCTGCGCGGCGACCCCGGGCTCGCAGCCCAGCAGGTACACCGAGCGGTCCTGCTGCTCGCAGAGGGCGGCGAGATCCCAGATCCAGTCCGCGCCCGTCATCCGGTGCGGGATCTCGGCGCTGAGCGCCTTCGCGGCGAGGCGCACCCCGTAGCCGTCGCAGTAGACGAGGTCGGCCTGCTCGAGCGCCTCACGCAGCGCGGGATCCTCGCGCGACTGGTTGAGCACGTGCGCGTTGACGTACATCACGCGCTTCGTGGGATCGTCTCCGCCCACCCAGCCGACGATCCGCTGCAGCAGCTCGTCGGGATGGCCGAGCTCGATCGGGAGCTCGAAGATCCTCGACTGCGTCGGCGCCGACGGCTCGTCTTGCGTGACCTGAGACATGGAGGCGGATCGTAGAGGACCCGCGGCCCGAGGCACCCCGTCTCAGCCGGGCTTGCGCCACACGAACAGGTGCCCGCGCGCCTCGCCCTGCAGGCCGAGCTCGCGGACCGCCTGCGTGACACCGGGATAGGCGTCGTCGGCGTAGTCGTGGAAGGCGATCACGCCACCGCCGGTGACTGCCGGCTTCCAGGTTCTGAAGGTCGCAACGGTCTCGTCGAGCTCGTGCGAGGAGTCGATGAAGACGGCGTCGACGGGTGGAGGATCGGCCGGCCCGAGGCCGCCCGGGCGATCGTGCAGGTGCACGCGTGCGCGATCGGCGGGCGACAGCAAGGCGAGGTAGCGCTCGCGCTCGGGGTGCGCCTCGACATCCCAGGAGTGCACCTCGCGACCCGGTTCGGCGAGTGCCAGGCAGCACGTCGTCCAGGCGGCGGCGGTGCCGATCTCGGCCACGCGTGACCTGCCGGCGAGCGCGTCGAGCAGGACGCGCATCTCGGCAGGCCGGCAGGCGACGTCGATGCTCCAGGTGTCGCCGTCGGCCTGCGCGCGGCGCAGCGCGCGATACCAGAACGTCGCGACCGGCCGTGGCAGCCGTGCGAGGCTCGCCGTCTGGAGTGCGAGGCGGCGGGCGCGCTGCATCGTCGAGCGCTCGTCGTCGGAGCGAAAGAGGTCGAGACGGCCGCGGCCCATGCGCCGAGAACCTATCCGGCGTGACATCGTTGCGGAGTGCCGCTCGTGGCCATCGACGCCCGCGACGCCTTCGACCCGCAGCTGCGCGGCTGGGGGCGCTATGTCCGCGAGCTCGTCGACGCGCTGCCCGAGCGGCCGGGCCTCGAGTACCGGATCATCGAACGCGCCCGCGGCCGCGGTCCCGAGGTGCTCTTCGAGCAGGTCGAGCTGCCGCGCCTGCTGCGCCGCGAGCAGGCCGATCTCGTGCACGCGCCCAACTGCTTCCTGCCGCTCGCGCGCCCGTGCATGGGCGTCGTGACGATCCACGACCTCGCCTTCGAGGTCTTCCCCGACGACTTCTCCAAGCGGACCGGCTGGAAGTACCGCACGTTCGCGCGGCGCGCGGCGCGCTCGGCGCAGCGCGTGATCTGCGTCTCCGGCTACACCGCCGCCGACGTCGTGCGCCGCTACGGCGTCGACGAGGCGCGCGTGCGGATCGTCCCCAACGCGCCATCGCTGCCGATCGGCAACGAACCCGTCCCCGACGACGGGCCCTACCTGCTGGCCGTCGGCGACCTGCGTCCGAAGAAGAACCTGCTGCGCCTCGTCGAGGCGTTCAGCGCGCTGCGCAAGGAGGGCCTGCCGCACCGGCTCGTGCTCGCCGGCATCGACAGGGGACCGGAGGGCGACCGCCTGCGCGCGGCGGCCGACGGGGCGCCCGTGCGCCTGACCGGCTACCTGTCCGACGTGCGCCTGGACGCGCTGATGCGCGGCGCGGACGCGCTCGTGCACCCATCGCTGTACGAGGGCTTCGGGCTCGTGGTGGTCGAGGCGATGGCGCGCGGCGTGCCCGTCGTGCTGGCGCGGGCGACCGCGCTGCCCGAGACCGGCGGCGAGGCGGCCGAGTACTTCGACCCGCACGATGTGGACGACATGGCCGCGGCGATCCGCCGGGTCGTCGGCGATCGCCGGCGCCACGCGGAGCTCGCGCGCCGCGGGCGCGAGCGGGCGCGCCGGCTGTCGTGGGCGACGAGCGCCGCGCTCACGGTGGCCGTCTACGAAGAGATGCTGTGAGCCGGCGGACGGCGATCCTCGTGCTCAGCGTCGACGAGGCCCACCTGCTCGAACACTCGTTGCCGGCCGCGGCGGCCCAGCCCGGCGCGGAGCTGTTCGTCATCGACAACGCGTGCACCGACTCGACCGTCGAGGTGGCCGAGCGCTGCGGCGCGCGGGTGCTGCGGCTCTCGCGCCGGGTCTCCTACGCGGCGGCGCTCAACGCGGCCATCGGCGCCACCGGCGGCGAGCTGGTGCTGCTGCTCAACGCCGACTGCGTCGTGGAACCCGGGTTCGTCGCCGCCCTGCGCGAGGCGATCGACCTCTACGCGGCGCTGGGGTCGGTGGCCCCGAAGCTGCTGCGCCCCGACGGAGAGGCCATCGACGCCGCCGGGATGGTGATCGACCGGCGGCGCAAGAACACGCTGGTGGGCCATGACGAGCCAGCGACCGCCTATCTCGTCGCTGCCGAGGCGTTCGGCGGCGACGGCGCGTGCGTCCTCTATCGCCGCGAGGTGCTCGAGGCGTGCGCAATCGGCGGCGAGGTCTTCGACGAGGACCTCGAGCTGTGGGCCTCCGACGTCGACCTCGCCTGGCGCGCGCGGCTGCTGGGCTGGCGCTGCATGTACGAGCCGCGGGCGGTCGGCTGGCACATGCGCTTCTACTCGCCGACGACCCGCGCCGGCCTGCCCGAGGCGCACCGCCGGCTGCAGTTTCGCAACCGTCTGCTGATGATGGCCAAGAACGACGCGTGGAGCGACGTGCGCCGCGACCTGCACCGGATCGCCTTCTACGAGGTGCTCGCGCTCGGCCACGTGATCCTGCGCGAGCGCCATCTGCTGGGGGCGTACCGCGAGGCGCTGCGGGCGCTGCCGGCGACGCGCCGGCGACGCCGGGTCGTGCAGGCCAAGCGCGTGCGCGGCGCCCGCCCGCCGTTCGGGCTGCGCGCTCCGCGCTGACGGCGGCGCGACGGCTGCCGCGGGAGACGGTCCGGGCGCGCAAGGTGCGACGTCCGCACTCGGCGCGCCATGACGGCTGGCTGAGCCCGTCGAGGGCGAGCTGCACGAGGCTTCAGTCGTCGTCCTCGTCGGGGTCCGGTTGCGCCGGTGCGCGCGCGATGACCGCCATGCGGTCGCGGAAGTCCGGCGCCCACATGCGATCGACGAGGCCCGCCGCCCGCGCGCCGCGCACGAGCAGGCGCGCGAGGCGCGGCGAGTAGCCGCCGACGCGCTCGAGGTAGTAGCGCACGCTGAAGGCCTTCGGCGCGGTGGCGACGTCGAGGACCTGCCAGCCGTGGCGGCCCAGCAGCGTGGCCAGCGAGCCGCGGGTGAAGTACTGGACGTGGGTGGGGATGACCGACCACCAGCGCGCCCCCAGCGCGCGCGCCATGCGCGATCCGGCGTCGGGCAGCGCGAGCCAGGCCAGGCGCGGCCCGTCGGCGCGCAGGAGGGTGGCCAGGCGGTCCAGAGCCTCGCCGGGGCGCGGGAGATGCTCGATCACATCGCCCAGGACGACGGCATCGAAGCTGCCGGCGGGCACGTCGGCGTCCAGCAGCCCCTCACGGCGCACGTCGAGGCCCAGTCGCTCGCGCGCGTAGGCCGCGGCGAACGCGCTGGGCTCCACGCCAACGCCCTCCCAGCCGCGCTCGCGCGCTTCGGCGAGGAGGAAGCCGACCCAGCAGCCAAGGTCGAGGAGCCGTCCGCCCGGGGGCGCGTACTGCTCGATGCGCGCCAGTGCGCGGCGCGCGGTCTCGCGCTGACCCGCCTCCTCCTCGACGTAGTCCTCGCTCGCCGCCTCGGCGTAGGCGTCCTCCAGGACAGCATCGGCGGGCATGCGCGCGAGCTGGCGGTGGCCGCAGGCCCTGCAGCGCACGAGGTCGCTGAGGGCGACGCCGAACGCGTCGGTGGTCGGCACGAGCCCGGCGGCACCCATCTGCCCCCCTACCTGCAGGTCGGCGGCCAGGCCACCGGCCCCGCAGGCGCA
>JAHWJM010000101.1 GCA_019348435.1 Actinomycetota bacterium | reverse complement strand
GTTCAGACCGTCGCCGCGACGGCAGCGGCGGCGAGCGCGGGCAACAATGATGTGATGAACCGCGTCTCCGCCGCACTCGAACGACTGGGGATTAAGCGGAACGACATGCAGACCCGCCAGATCACCCTTTCCCGGATCGATTACGGCCCCGAGCGCGGCCGCTTCCGGGCCAACAACATGGTGGAGGTTCGGGTGCGCAACCTCGACCGCGCGGGCGAGGCGATCGCCGCCACCACCGAGGCCGGCGCCAATGTGCTGTCGGGGCCGAACATGACCGTCTCCGATCCCGAAGCCGCCAGCCGCTCCGCTTATGCGGCAGCCTGTAAGGCGGCGCGGGCGCGGGCGGAGGCGGGCGACATGGCGGGCGCCGCGGCCGCCCTGGCTGAAATCGAGCTGGCGTCGGTCGCGGCGGCGGCGGAGCCGGCGGTATACGAACTCGGCCAGGTCGTCGTGCAGCTGCTTCTCGATGACGTCGACGGCGTGCACGTCCGCGTCGGCGGCCCGGTCGAGCGACTTCTCGATCGCCTTGCGCACGGCCTTGACGAACCCCTTCTCGTCCTCGGCCAGCGGCACCAGCACCGTCCCGTCGGCGCGGCAGCGCTCGGTGCGCCACGCCCGCAGCGCCTCCTCGGCGGCGACCGCCTCGGGCGGCAGCTCAGGGAGTAGTCCGAGACGCTCGCGCTCGGCGGCCGCGAACGTCGGATCCGCGTTTACGGCGCGGGCCGCCTTGATCATCTGGTTGAAGTAGTTCCCCTCCCCATTGTGGGTGGACCAGAGGCGCATCTGATGGCCGGCGAACAGGGCGGTCGGCTGCATCGCCTTCATCAGCTCGCGGGGCTGGCCGTGGAACGCGAACTCGTCGCCGTCGGCGTCGCCGCCCTTGCCTCGGAAAAATTTCGGGTTCGAGCTGCCGGCAACGATCTTGGCGCCGCTGTCGAAGGTGAGGACGAAGCTGGTGATCTTCTGGTCCTCGATCACCTCCTCCCCGATGGCTTCCCGCGCCGCCACGTTGGCCACGTCCGCCCACTTCTTACAGTAGTCGATGAACTCGCGGGCCGTGCTGAGGTCGGCCGAGGAGAAGTACAGGTTGTTCTTGCGGGACAGGCGGCGCTCGACGGCGCGGTAGCTGCTGGCGTAGGTCCAGCCGATGCGGCGGCTCTTTTCGCTGATCGAGAGCGGCGACGCTCCGGGGCCGCTGACCGACAACTGGATGCACCTGACGCCGCTCGGCTACCGCGTCGCCGCCCGGATCATGCTGGACGACCTCGGCCTCGCACCGGAGCCCTGGTACGACGGGCTCGCCGCGACGGCCCGGGCGCTGCTGGCGCAGGAGCGCTCGTTGCTGGACAGCGCACTCCGCGAGGTTCGCTGTCTCGAGGTCTCCTGCACCTTTCCATCCGACCCACGCCTCATCGCCGAGCTGGTCGAGAGCCACCTTTGACCCGTACGTTCGACTTGTGTGCCGACGTCGGCCTGCTGTTCGATGCCGACGGCCGCGCGGCCCACCACTTCGAGGCTGAGTACGGCCGTGCGCCCCAGCTCGGCGCGCCGCCCGTCATGCAGCTGCTCGTCGCGGCACCGGGGCGCCGGCTCAGGCGGTCCCGTACGGAGCGCGCCTTCCGCGGCGGCCATCGGCTGGCGCAGTGGCGCGTGCGCGTGCGCCTCGACGACAGCGCGATCCCGGTGAGCTGCCGACTGCAGGTGGCCGGACCGCTCGGCCTGCTGCTCGTACAGAGCATGGTCGTCGAGCCGCTGCTCTCGCTTGCCACTCCGGCGGCGGGTCGAGTGCTGCTGCCGGCGGCGCTCGTCGAATGCCACGACGGGCCCGTCCTCGTTCTCGGCGGATCGGGCAGCGGCAAGAGCACGCTCGCCCTCCGCGCGCTCGCGTGCGGCCGCGCCGTGGCGGCTGACGACCAGATCCTCGTGGCGGGCGACGGAGCCTGCGCGGGGCTCTCGCGGCGGCTGCGGGTCTACCACGACCTGCCGTCCGTCGTCCCGCAGGCGCACGCCCTGCTGCCGCCCGCGATCCGCCGCCGCGTGTGGCTGGCGGGCCACGTCAACCGCCTCAGCGCAGGACGGGTCTCACCGCCGGTAGCGGTCTCGCCCGCGCTCCTCGCGCCCGCCCGCTCGCGGCCGGGGCGCGACCTGCGGCCGGTGCGTGCGGTGCTGCTCGCGACGGGACGGCCGCAGGCGAAGGTGAGCCAAGACGAGCTCCTGACCTGCGCGCTTGAGCTGCTGGCGGAGCAGCGCGTGCGGCTGCTCGCGGCCGGGCTGCGCCCGCCGGCGGCGACGATTCGCGCCGAGCAGTCGATCCTCGAGGCGGCGCTCGCGCCGCTCGACGCCGAGCGCGTCGACGCGCGCAACGCGGCCGACCCGCTCGCCGCTCTCGAACGCGCCGTGAGCCGATGAGCGCGCTCGCGGCAAGGCTGCCGATCGGCCGACTGGAGCGCGCCTCGGGCCTGCTCATGCTCACCACCCTGCTGAATGCCGCACTCGGGCTCGGATTCTGGCTCGCCGCGGCGCGTTTGTACGACGCGACGACGGTCGGTCTGGCGGCAGCTGCCGTCAGCGCGCTGACGCTCGTGGCGAGCTTCGGCTGGTTCGGCCTGCAGCACGTACTGCTGCGCTACCTGCCGATCGCCGGGAGCCACCGCGGCACCTTGATCGTACGCGTGTACGGGTGCGCGCTCGTGATCGCGCTGGCGACCGCGGCGATCTTCCTCGCCGTGCTGACCGGGCCGTTCGACGCCGCGTTGCTGTCGGCCGACACCGCCGCCGTCGGCGCGTTCACCGTCGCCGTCGTCGTCTGGGTCGTCTTCTCGCTGCAGGACCCGGCGCTGATCGCGCTCGGCCGCGAAGCCTGGATCCCTGTCGAGAACGCCGTCTTCGGCCTGCTCAAGCTCGTCGCGATCGTCGTGCTCGCCGCGGCGGGAGCGAGCTCGGCGTGGGCGATCTTCGGAGCCTGGGCAGCATCTGCCGGCGTTCTCGTCGTCGTGATGTCGTGGCTGCTCGTGCGCCGCGTGCTGCCTACGACGGGTGACAATGGCGTGGCGGCTATCGGGGGCCGGGCGATCGCGCGCTTCGCCGCCGGACATCATTTCGTCGCCGTCACCGCCGCGCTGCCGGACTTCCTCGTGCCGCTGCTGGTGCTCGGGCTGCTGACACCGGACGCGACGGCGCACTACTACGCTGCCTTCACAATCAGCTACGCGCTGCGACTGCTGGCCGCGAACATCGCCAGCGCCCTGACGGTCGAGGGCGCGCGCGACGAGGCGGCGCTGGACGCGCTCCTGCGCCGGGTCGCTCGTCTCGTCGGCGTGCTCCTGCTCCCGCTCGCGCTCGGGGCGACCGTGGTGGCCGGACCGCTGCTGGGGCTCTTCGGCGGCGACTACAGCAGCGAGGCAACGGTCCTGCTGCGGTACTTCGCGCTGTCCCTGCCGCTGTCGGCGGTGATCGTCGTCGGCTTGGCCGTCGAGCGCGTGCGCCAGCGATCGGCGCGCGCGTTCGCCATCGCCTTCCTCGCGACGGCGACGACGATCGGTCTCGACCTGTGGTTGCTGCCCGCTCAGGGACTCGCAGGCGCCGGCGTCGCGTGGCTCGCCGGCCAGGCGCTCGGCATGCTGCTGACGGTCGCGATCGTGCTCCGCCCGACGAGGATGCCGAGCCTGCCGTGGCACACGACGCGCGCGCAGAGCCGGTCGAGCGCAGCCGCTCTCGCGCCGGTGGTCATGCTCGCGGTCGCCGTGCTGCTGTCAGCGGTGTGCGTGCTGACCGCCGACCTGCGGCTCGACGACCTGGGACTCGTGCGCAGCCTGCATCCGCTGTACCTGGTGGCGCTGGCAATCCTGCCGCTCGTCACGGTGATCGAGGCGCGCTGCACGTCTCCTCGCGCCTGGCTGCTCGGCGCGCCGGTCGTCGCGTTCGTGCTCATCGTCTGGCTTACACCCCTCGTCCTCGAGGGAACTCCACGGTTCCGAACCGGCTTTCAGTCGTGGGGCTATGTCGATCCGCTGCTGCGGGGGCATGGGCTTCAGCCGGAACGATTCGTCTATCACAACTGGCCGCTGTTTCCGCATCTCTTCGCGGCGCTGACCCGCGTCACCGGGATGCGCGAGACGACGGTCATGGCGGCCTTTCCGCTGGCCGTGATGCTGTCCTGGCTGGCGCTCACGGTCGCGCTCATCCGTACGCTGGCGCCGCGGGCGCAGCCGCTTGACGTCGCGTTGGGCGCCTGGGCGATGGTCGTCTTCAGCTGGACGAACCAGGACTACTTCAGCCCCCAGGCACTGGGCTTCGTGCTGTTTCTGGCGCTGGTCCTGGTACTAGCAGGCGCCGCCGGCCGCCCGGACGCAAGCCTCAGTCCCGCCCGCGCCGCCACCGCGATCGTGCTCTACGGCGCGATCGTCGCGACGCACGCGCTGACGTCGATGATCGCCCTCGCGCTGATCGCGGCGCTCGTCCTGTCGAGATCGCTGCGCCGCCCGGCGCTCGTAGTCGTCTTCGCGCTGATGTTCGTCATCTGGCAGGCCGACGTAGCCAGGCCCTTCTTCATCGACTACGGGCCGCGTCTGCGCGAGACGTTGCTCGCGGCCGGTGATTTCGTCCAGGTCAACACCGCCAGCCGCGTGAGCGGCAGCGCCGATCACGTCACGGTCACCCGCGTGCGGATCCTCGTCTCACTCGCGGCCTTCGCGCTGGCCGCCGGTGCCGCGTTCGTCGCGCGCAGCCGTCGTCGTGAGCCGGCGTGGCGTTTTGCGATGACGTACCTGGTCGCGCTCGCGCTCGTCACGCCGGTCGCGACATACGGAGGCGAGATGCTGATCCGCGCCCTGCTCTTCGCCCTGCCGATGATCGCCGTGCTGGTCGCCATCGCGCGCCCACGGGGAAAGCTCCTGGTCGCGTACGTGGTTTCGCTCGTGGCCGCCGCGCCGGCGCACCTGGTCGCGCACTACGGAAACGAGGCCTATGACCACGTTTCGGCGCAGGAGATCGAGGGCTTCCGGTTCGTCGCCGAGCAGCTGGCTCCGGCGCGGATCTACGGCGGCTATCCAGCGGGCGCGTTCGTGCGCAGCTTCGAGCTGCAATGGCGAAACGGGGTCACGCCGAACGCCACGCGCCCGCCGCGGGCGGCGGCGTTTCTGAACCCGCAGGCACAGCGCTGGGAGCGCCGGCCGCTGGCGACCTACGTCGCGCTCGGTCGCGGCGACATCGTCGCCGCGCGGATGTTCGCCGACCGGCCGCACTTCATCGCGCAGGTCCGCGCCGCGATCGAGCGCCGTCCCGAAGAGTTCATCCGCGTGTTCGGCAACAGCGACATCACGATCTGGCGGCACCGCGAGACCGGCGGCCGCCGGTGACGGTCCCGGTCTCGGTCATCGTCCCGACGCGCAACGCGGCGCACTGGATCGGCGCATGCCTGACCGGCATCGAGCACAACCGCCCCGCCGAGGTGATCGTCGTCGACGGCGCCTCCGAGGACGGCACCCGCGAGGTCGCGCGCGCGCGCGCCGACCGCGTGCTCGACGACCGCGGAGCCGGTGTCGCCGCCGCGCGCCAGCTCGGCGTCGAGGCGGCCACGCAGGCGTGGGTGGCGCTGATCGACGCCGACGTCGTGCTCGGCCCCGGAGCGCTCGCGGCGCTGCTCGAGGAGGCGCGCGAGCGGCGGCTGGCGGCGCTGCAGGCGGGTCTGTTCAGCATCGGCTGCGGCGACTACTGGAGCGAGCAGCTCGCCCGCCACCACAACCGCGGGCAGGTACGCGACTGGTTCGGCGTCAGCGCGACGCTCGTGCGCCGCGAGGTCCTGCTCACCCATCCCTTCGACCGCTCGCTGCGGTCGGGTGAGGACATCGACCTGCGCCTGCGCCTGAGAGCCGCCGGTATCTCGACCGGCGTCTCGCAGCGCACGCGCGTCGTGCATCGCTTCGGCGCGGGCTACGCGTTCTGCCGAGACCAGTGGCTCGCCGACGGGCAGGGGCTCGGCCGCATGGTCCGCTCGCACGGCCTTCGCGCCCTGCCGAATGCGCTGATCCCGTTTCCGGCAGCGGCGCTGGGCGCGCTGGATGCGGTCGGCGAACGCCTGCGCCCGCTGCCGTATTTCGCGGGCTTTGCCGGGGGGAACTGGATCGGCTTGCTGCGCGGGCTGCGGGACCGCCGGGTACCGGCGCCGACGAGCGCTCGACGAGCGCTCGTCGGCACGACCGCGGTCGTCGTCGCGTCGCTGCTCGTCCTCGGCCCGATCGCGATCGCCGCGGCGGGCGCCGCAGTCGTGCTGCTCGCCTCGGCAGCCTACGACGGGGCGGACTGGACGGTCGCCGTGTCCGTGGCGGGACTCGCCGGCCTGGCGGCCGTCGAGCTCGCCCGAAGCAGGGAGTCCTACGCCGCCTTTCGGCTGCTGCGCTCTGGGGCTTGGATGCTCGCGATCGTCGCGCTGACGGGTGCCGCGGCGCGGCTGCTCGGGGTCATCGCGTGATCGTCCTGCGCCCAGGGGTTGCGCAAGCGTCCGGGAAAACGCGAGATCCGCCGGCGCAGCAGGGTCGCGAGCACGCGCGTGCCGTCCCGTACGGCATTGAGGTTCGAGGTGCCGTGGCGGCGCGCATACTCATGGCTGGGCACTTCGGTGACTCGCAGACCGGCCTTCAGCGAGCAGACGACGATCTCGGTCTCGATCTCGAAGCCGTCGGTGCAGAGCTTCAGCAGCGGCAGGCAGGACCGGCGAAATGCGAAGTAGCCGTAGCAGAGGTCGGTGAAGCGCGCGCCGTAGAGCCGGTTGACAAGCTCGCACAAGACCCGGTTGCCGCAGGCGCGAAACCGGCTCAGGTCCTCTGACCCACCCGACGGCAGCAGGCGCGAGCCCTTGACGACGTCGTGGCCGTCGACGAGCGCGTCGACGAAGCGCGGGACCTCTGCAGGATCCATGCTGCCGTCGGCGTCAAGCATGACGACGAAATGGCCGGTCGCGGCGTTGAAGCCGATCCGCAAGGCGTCGCCCTTGCCGCGCGCGTGATCTGACAGCACGACGAGGTCCGGGCGAACACAGCGCGCGACGGCCACCGTGTCGTCCGTCGAGCAGCCGTCGACGAGGATCACCTCGTGGTCGGAGGGCAGCCGCTCGAGCACCCATCGAATGTTCTGCTCCTCGTTGCGAGCCGGGATGACGATGCTCACGAGGGGCCGGAACCGATCGCGTGTCGGTCGGGCCCCGGCGCGACGCTCGACGCGCCGGGGCTGGTTTCGGGCAGGGATGAGTGACTGCAGTCGAGCAGCGCGCATGGCGACACCTTTCGGTTAAGTACGGCCACCACCCACGCCTATACGCGCTCCCCGACCTGAATGAATACTGCTTCTGTACGCCGCGGCCCTACCCGACTCCGGAAGCTGCTCTCGCCTCGTGACGAGGTTTGACGTTTTCACCGCGCATGAGACGCAGAAGCGGTACCAGATTGCGGTGCAACGTATCCTGAAGCCGGTCTGTCACCAGAAACCTCACTCCGCGGCGGACGCGATCGCGACCTTGATGCACTCGCCAGCCGATCATCTGCAAGGAGTCGATGATGGCGGCCAGTCCAACGGTGCCGGGCCTTCGGGCCAAGCGGGGCTTCAGCCACGCGACCGCCGCGAACAGGCGGTCGCTACGCACCTTCACCCAGCCTCGTCGAGCAGCAGGCGCGCGATCGAGATCCGCCGCTCGCCGCCCGAGAGGTCGGCGATCGGCGATCCATGCCGCGCAGGAAGCGATCCAGGCCGACGCCGCCGAGCAGGCCGTCGAGGACGGCCCGAAACGGGTTGTCGGCGGCCACTCGTGATCGGCGCGGCGGCCGACGAGCGCGTCGCGGATCGTCCGGTGGCGATCGAGCTCGTCGCCCTGGCCGAGCGCGAGCTCGAGGTCGCGGGCGCGCGTCACGTTGCCGGTGTCGGGCTGGTCGGCGACGGCGATCAGGCGCAGCAGCGTCGACTTGCCGTCGCCGTTGCGCCCGACGATGCCGATCCGCTCGCCGGCGGCGACGCCCAGCGTGACGTCGCTCGCCATCGCTCAGCCCGGCGGCGTGCCGATCAGCAGCGGCGACGGCGCGGGGCGGCGAGCCGCTACGTGTTCTGCTGGTAGCTGCTCTTGACCCGCCGCGCGCCCCACTTGCAGGTGAAGCTCGCGTAGAAGATCGTCGCGGTGCTCGAGGACTTCCTACCGGTGCACTTCCAGTGCGAGACCAGCTTCTTCGTGCACGTCGGGCGCTTCTTGGACCGGCACCTGTGGAAGGCTCGCATGACCCTCTTCG
>JAHWJM010000100.1 GCA_019348435.1 Actinomycetota bacterium | reverse complement strand
CGTGCGAGCCACGTCGCTGCGCACCAGCTCGACCTCGCCGGCGCGCCATGCGGGTCCGCGGTAGTCGGCCAGCCGCGCCGGCTGCGGGTTGCTGCGCTTGCCGACGGTGAGGTGCGGCCGGTAGGCGCGCCGCTCGAGCTCGACTCCGGCGTCCCGCGCAGCCGCTGCGACCTCGTGCGCCAGGTCGTGCAGGGCCGGCAGGTCGCCGCCGACGCCGACCCACACCGGGCCGTTGCGGCCGAAGGTGCCGCTGCCCTCGAGCCGGAGCTCGAAGGCGGTCGCGCCGTGCACGTGCAGCGCGAGCTGCGCGTCGACGGGCGACGGGTCGGCGACGTCGCCGAGGAAGGCCAGCGTGAGGTGCCAGCGCTCCGGCGCGCTCGGCCAGCGGGGCAGCCGCGCACGCAGGTCCGCCACCGCCGGCGCGGGCGGCCGCAGCGCGACGAACAGCCGCACTACTCGCCCTCGAGGCCCAGCCGGTGCACGTGCACGTGCGGCCGCCGGCGCACCAGGTGCGGCTCGCGCCGCAGCGAGCGCAGCCGCGTCATGACGAGCGCTGCGACGATCCCGGACAGCGCCGTGACGACGCCGCCGAGGACGATGCTGCTGCGCGGCCCGAAGGCCTCCGCCAGCGTGCCGATGAGCGGCGCACCGAGGGGCGTGCCGCCGAGGAAGACCAGGATGTAGAGCGCCATCACGCGCCCGCGGACGTGCGGGGCGCTGCCGAGCTGGATCACGGCGTTGGCGGTCGTGGTGAAGGTCAGCACCGCGATGCCGGTCGGGACGAGCAGCAGCGCCATGAGCTCGACCGCGGCGAGCCCGTCGACGAGGCAGTGATGCGCCTTGCCGACGACGCCGATCATCCCGTCGTCGAGCCGCTCGGCGATCCACAGCTCCCACAACGGCCGATCGCCTTCGAGCGGGGCCGACAGCACCTCGTCGACCAGCGCCGAAAAGTCGCCGTGCGCGGCGCGGACGACGTGGTTGGCGATGTCGAAGCGGGGATCGTCGACCCACACCGGGTCACCGAGGCCCAGCGGCACGGCGGCGAGCTTCTGGCGGTAGCGCGGGGCGCGTCCCAGGCGCGACTGGATGTGCGCGAGCACGTCCTCGTAGCCCGGCCGCGCGCCGGCGTCGGGCGGCGCGAAGACGGCAGCCCAGCCGACGTGCATCGGCGCGTCGGGGGACTCCAGCGACAGGAACGCAGCGTCCAGCGCAGACAGACGGGCGGGACCCATGGTGTGAAGTCCTACGAGCGTCATCGCGACGCGGTTCAGTCCCTGATCCGAACGACCGGCTCGCCCGACATACCGTGCGAGGACAGATGGACGACGCGGTCGACATTCTCGAGGAGGAGCTGGGCGCCCCGGTTCCCGATGGCTTGACGCAGCTCTCCGACGAGCAGCTGCTCGCGCTCGCCGACCTCCTGCAGGACGCCAAGGCGCGCGGCCAGGAGGAGCTCCAGGACGGCGTCGAGGACTCGCTGAACTTCGTGCCGCGCCTCATGCGCGGGTCCGTGCGCAAGATCCTCTTCGGCTAGTGCTCGTGCCCGGAGAACGCCGATGACGCTCGCTCAGGCCGATGTCGAGATCGTCAAGCTCGCGCGCCTGCTCGGTGCCGAGCCCGAGGAGATCGACTACCTGCGCGGCATCGACTGGCGGGACATCCGCGACGTGCGCGAGCAGGCCTCGGCGGCGATGTTCGAGTGCGACCGCCAGCAGCTGCAGCGCGTCGCGGCGGCGACGAAGCTCGTCCCGTCGAAGATCACCGCGACGATCGGAGAGCGCGCGTTCGGGCCGCTGCTGGCAGCGCGTGTCACCGGGCTGATCGAGCCCTCGCGCGCGGTCGACATCGCCGCTCACCTGCCGACGCCGTTTCTCGCCGAGGTCGCCGAGCAGATCGACCCGCGCCGCGCGAGCCGCGTCATCGCCGAGATCCCGCCGCGGCAGATCGCGGCGATCACGCAGGAGCTCGCGCTGCGCGGCGAGCACGTGACGATGGGCCGCTTCGTCGGGCATCTCTCGGAGGCGGCGCTCGCCGCGGCGCTGCAGAACGTCGACGACGAGTCGCTGCTGCGCACCGCGTACGTCGTGGAGTCCAAGGCATCGCTCGGTGCGCTCGTGGCGATCATCTCCGAGGAGCGCCTGCACGACATCATGCGCACGGCGACCCGATGCGACCTCTGGCGCGAGGCGCTCGATGTCCTGCGCCACGTCTCCGATCGCCAGCGCGGGATGCTCGGCGACATCGCCGCCGCCGAGGACGACGCCGTCCTGGCCGGGCTCGTCAAGGCCGCGCAGCGCGACAACCTCTGGGTTGACGTCCTGCCGGTCACGCGGGCCATGAGCGACGCGAGCCGCAAGCGCTTTGCCAACCTCGGGCCGATCCAGACGCGGCCGGTGCTCTCGTCGATCGTCGATGCCGCCACGCAGCACGGCCTGTGGCCGGAGCTGCTCACGCTGCTTCCGCTGCTGCCTGCCGCCTCGCGTCGCCGCGTCGCCGCGCTGGGCACCGGCTTCGGGCGCTCGATCCTCGCGCAGATCGTGCGCGCCGCCCACGAGGAGGGGCTGTGGGCGCCGCTGCTGCGCTTCGCCGTCGAGCTCGAGGTCCGCACGCAGCGCGACGTGGCCAAGCTCATCCGCGCCGGCGACGACGAGATGCTCGCCGGGCTGCTCGACGCGATCGAGCCGCACGGGCTGCAGGACGAGCTCGCTGCGCTCACCGCACGGCTGCCCGCGGCGGACATGCGGGCGTTCGCGAAGCGGATGGCGGCGCACAATGCATGATTCGCGCCGGCGTCGCCGGGTAAGGTGGCTTTGTGGGAGGACGCACAAAGGGAGCAGAGGCCTATGGCGCCGTCGGCCGCTCCGAGTGGATGGACGTCGACTGGCAGGAGCACCTGCGCTGGGTGCGCGTCCAGGACCGCTGGATGAACATCGTCGACATGGGCTCCGGGCCGCCGGTGGTCTTCATCCATGGGTTGTCGGGCTGCTGGCAGAACTGGCTCGAGCAACTTCCGCTCTTCGCCCGCGACCATCGCGTGATCGCGGTCGACCTGCCCGGCTTCGGCCAGTCCGAGATGCCCGTCGAGGAGATCTCGATCAGCGGCTACGCCGACGCGATCGACGAGCTGTTGGGCAAGCTGGAGATCGAAGAGGCGCGGATCGTCGGCAACTCGATGGGCGGCTTCATCGGCGCCGAGCTGGCGATTCAGTACCCCGAACGCGTCGAGCGCCTCGTGCTCGTCGCGGCGGCCGGCCTGAGCATCGAGTCGATTCGCACCGAGCGCAAGAAGGGGATCCGCCATCGGGCCGAGAACGTCGTGTTCTTCACGCTCGGCCACATCGCCTCGCGCTCGCACCAGGTCGCGCTGCGCCCGCGGCTGCGCCACGCGCTGCTGATGCTCGTCGCCGCGCACCCGCAGCAGCTGCCGGGCCCGCTCGCTGCGCAGCAGGTGCTCGGCTCCGGCAAGCCCGGCTTCTCGGACGCGCTGGAGGCCATGTGCCGCTACCCGCTGCGCGACCGGCTCGAGAAGATCGCCTGCCCGACGCTCATCATCTGGGGCGAGAAGGACCTCCTCGTGCCGGTGAAGGACGCCGCGATCTTCGACGAGCTCATCCCGGACTCGCGCAAGATCATCTACGAGGACACCGGCCACGTCTCGATGATGGAGCGCCCCGAGCGCTTCAACTCCGACGTGAAGGCCTTCCTGGACGAGGCCCCCGGTGAGCAGCAGCCCGCGCCGCAGCAGGCGCCCGCCGTCGCCTCCTAGCAGCCACTGCGTGAGCCCTGTCGCCGACGCACCGCGCGGACGGCCGCCGTGGATCGACGTCGACTGGCGCGCGCACCTGCGCTGGGTGCCGGTCAGGGGCCGCCCGGTGAACGTGCTCGACATCGGCGAGGGCCCGGTCGTCGTCTTCCTGCACGGCCTCTCTGGCTGCTGGCAGAACTGGCTCGAGAGCATCCCGCCGCTGGCGGGCGATCACCGCGTCATCGCGATCGACCTGCCCGGCTTCGGCGAGTCGCCGATGCCCGCGGAGCCGATCTCCGTCAGCGGCTACGCGCGGACGGTCGTCGACCTGCTCGATGCGCTCGGCGTGCCGGAGGCGACGATCGTCGGCAACTCGATGGGCGGCTTCGTCGGGTGCGAGATCGCGATCCGCTTCCCGGCGCGCGTGCAGCGGCTCGTGCTCGTCGCGCCGGCGGGGCTGTCGCTGCGCCACATGCGCCACGAGCGCAAGCGCGGCCTGCGCGCCCGGGCGCAGAACGTCCTCTTCTTCGGGCTCGGCCGCCTCGCGCGGCGCACCGACGTCGTCGTGCGCAGCCGGCGCCTGCGCCGCGCCCTGCTGCTGCTCGTCGTCGCGCACCCCGAGCGCCTGCCGGGCCCGCTCATCCTCGAGCAGGCGCGTGGCGCGGGCAAGCCCGGCTTCGACGACGCGCTGGACGCGATGACGTCCTATCCGATCCGCGACCGGCTGGGCGAGATCGGCTGCCCAGCGCTCGTCGTCTGGGGCGAGGAGGATCGCCTCGTGCCCGTCCGCGACGCGGCGGAGTTCGAATGGCTGATCCCGGAGGCGCGGAAGATCCTCTACCCCGACACCGGGCACATGGCCATGCTCGAGCGCCCGGCGCGCTTCAACGCCGACGTGCGCGCCTTCATCCAGTCGTGAGCACGATCAGTGGGTCGCCGACGGCGACGCGGCCGGGCTCGAGCACCTCGCCGTAGACGCCGAACGCCAGCGGCTCGGTGGTATCGAGGCCGCCGCGGTAGGAGCGCAGCAGGTCGAGCGTCGGCAGGTCGGCGGTGCCGCTCTCGGGATGGCGCTGCGTGACGAGGCAGCGGCCGACGTGCCCGCGCACGCGCACGAGCGCGGCGCCGACGCGCAGCGGCTGGCCGACCCAGGTGTCCTCCTCGTGGGGCTCGTCGAGGCCGTCGACCTCGATCAGCATGCGAAAGCGGCGGGCATCGACGGGCGCGCCGGCGGCCCGCTCGAGCGCATGCAGGGACGCCCGCGATACGAAGCTCGCCGCGCCGCCGCGGCCGCGATCGAGGGCCTTGCGGTGCAGGCCCTCGACGACGCGCACGCGGCGCCCGACATGCTCCGACAGCGCCGCGCCGAAGTCACCGAGCAGCTCACGGGCGGGCGCCGGCCGCGAGAAGAACGTCGTCGCCAGCGGCTCGGCGGCGAACTCCAGCGGGCCGGTGACGCGGCTGCCGCCGGGGAAGGCGAGCGCGAGCTCATCGCCCTCGAGCGTGGCGACGACCTCGTTGAGCGCGCCGAGCTGCTTGCCGTTGATCATCCGCCCGCGTTCGTCGACGAGATAGAAGCGCCGATCCTCGGGCACGCCGGTCGCCGTCAGCTCGATCGCATCGCGGAGGACGACGCGCAGCCCCTTGACGGGTGTCGTCTGGAGGGCCGCGACGGTTGGCGAGGTCACGTCCGCAAGGATGGCATCTGCGCCAACCGCCGATCCGTTCGGGCCGGTTGCGGTATCTCTGTAGTGCGAATGATCGGCGGTAGGGGGACGAGCAGGTTCGGGCGCGGGTTCCTCCCAGGGGCGGTGGCGCTGCTCGTCCTCGGCCTGGCGCTGGTCGCCGCGCCCGCGACGCACGCCCGGGTGACGCTCGTCGCGACCGGCACGCCGGAGCTCGTGTTTCTCGGCATTCCGCAGAACGAGGTCGTCGCGCGGCTCGCTCTGCCGGGCCCGGCGCGGGCGGTCGCGGTGTCGCGCGACGGCGCGCGCGGCTACGTCTCCGCGGCCTCGGACATCGTCGCGCTCGACGTCAACACGCGCCAGGAGACGGGTCGCAGCGCGATCGGCTCCGGCATGCCCGAGATCGCCGACATCGAGCTCTCGCGCGGCGGTGAGACGCTGTACGTCGTGCGCGGCGCGCAGCTGCTCGTGCTCGACGCCCGGACGCTTGCGCAGCGCGCGCTGATCGAGCTGCGCGGCCAGGCTCTCCAGCTCGCCGTCGCGAACAACGGCGCCGCTGCCGCGGTCACGCTGGCCAGCGGCCGCGTGGCGATGGTCGCGCTGGGCCGAAACCGGCTGCTGCGCCACGTCAAGCTCAAGGGCGCGAGCGGGGTGGCGATCGCCGACAACGGCCTGACGTACGTGACGGCGCGCGAGCGCCTGCGCGTCATCGCGCGCGGCCAGCACCGCGTGCGCAGGAAGGCGATCAAGCTGCCGGCCGGCGCGGGCGGCGGCCTGACGCTGTCGCCTGGCCAGACGCGGCTCGTCGTCGGCGCGGCGCCGGGCGGAGCGTCGGGCGCGATCGTCGAGCTGCCCGCACGCGTGCGGCGCATCGTCGCCGGCCCGGGCCCCGGCCGCGCCGCCTGGTATCCCGACGCCAGCCGGATCGTCGTGGCCGATGGCGGCGCGGCGACCGTGTCGCTGATCAGCCCGTTCTCGCGCGGCAGGCTCGGGCGCGTCACGTTGCCCGGGACGACGCCGAGCGATCTCGTCGTGCAGCCGGGGCTCGCGCTCATGCGCGGCACCGACGCCGCGGATCGCATGACCGGCACGCGAGGCGACGACCGGATGGAGGGCCTCGGCGGCGACGACTTCCTGCGCGGCGGCCGCGGGCGCGACGTGCTCTTCGGCGGTCTCGGCAACGACACGCTCTCGGGCGCGAACAACAGCGACGAGATCAGCGGCGAAGAAGGCGACGATGTCATGTCCGGCGGGACGGGCGACGACAAGATGCACGGCGGACCGGGCGCCGACAACCTCAACGGCGGTACCGGCAACGACTCGCTGCAGGGCGACGACGGTGACGATGCGCTCGACGGCGGCGACGGTGACGACACGATCTCCGGCGGCGATGGCAACGACACGATCGTCGAGAAGGGCTTCGGCGACGACAAGCTGCTCGACGGCGGCCCCGGCAACGACCTCATCCGAGGCGGCCGCGGCTCCGACCAGATGATCCTGGGCGGCGACGGCGACGACGAGCTGTACGGCGAAACGGGCTCCGAGCGCATCCGCGGCGGCGCGGGCAACGACCTCATCGACGGCGGCCGCGCGGGCGACCGCCTCGAAGGCGACGAGGGCGACGACGTCATCAAGGCCGACGCCGGCAACGACCATCTCTGGGGCCGCGACGGCCACGACAAGCTCGACGGCGGCTCGGGCACCGACAACCTGTACGGCGAGGCCGGCAACGACGAGCTCGTCGGCGGCAACGGCATCGACAACCTCGTCGGCGGCCCCGGCGACGACGTCATCCGCGCCGCCGACGACAGCGCCGACACCGTCGACTGCGGCGACGGCAACGATACGGTCTACGTGGAGGCCGACGCGCCGACGCGCGACGTGCTCAACGGCTGCGAGACGGTCGTCGCGATCGCCGCCGAGCCCGACAACGACACGACCGCGGCGCACACGATCCGCGGCACGCGCCACCCGGACCGCCTCGTCGGCACCCCCGGCGACGACTCGCTGTTCGGCCGCGGCGGCGCCGACCGGATCTACGGCCTCGTCGGCGACGACTACGTCGACGGCGACCAGGGCAACGACCGGCTGCACGGGGGCGACGGCAACGACCTCATCGCGGGGCGCAAGGGCAACGACACGATCTGGGGCGGGGCCGGGAACGACCGCATCACCGGCGACCGCGGCCGCGACCGGATCTTCGGCGGCGCCGGCAACGACACGATCTTCGGCAACCTCGATCCCGACGAGATCGAGGGCGGCAGCGGCAACGACCGCATCAACGTCATCCACGGGGGGAGCGACGTCGTGCGCTGCGGGCGCGGCGACGACATCGTCTTCGCCGACCCGCGCGACAGGGTCGCCCGGGATTGCGAGCGCGTGCGGCGCTAGGACGCTGCCGCCGGCGGCACCGGCGCCGGCCGCCGCAGTGCGCTGAACAGGGTCTGCGCCGTCGCGCGCTCGAGGTGGCGCGCGCGGCCCTGCCCACCCGAGCCGACCGTGACGCGCAGGTCGGCGAGCGCCGCGCGCGCCTGCAGCGCCGTGCGCTCGAGCGCGTGCTGCTGCAGGCGGTGGCGGCGCGCGAGCAGCGTGCGGCGCGCGATGCGCACCTCGCGCACGACGACGATGTTGCCCGCCAGCCGTACGCCGGCGCCGCGGAAGTTGCGCAGGCCGCTCAGCGCGCCGGCCAGCGCGAGCGCGGGAACCGCCGGCCAGAGCGTGCTCGCCAGCGCGCCCGCGGCGCCGCCGCCGGCGATCGCGCCGAGGCTCGCCGGCGGCAGGACGAAGCGGCGCAGCGCGCGCCGCGGCGGGCGCTCGAGCGCGCCCGGTTCGGTCGCCAGTCCCGGCA